>DATGBV010000282.1:0-3354 GCA_035312485.1 Flavobacteriaceae bacterium
ATTCACAATGCTGGTATAGAAGTAACAGAAATAGTAGATGTTACTCCATTACCACATAATGGATGTAGACCTCCAAAACGTAGAAGAGTATAATATTTAATTAATAACAAGTATCAACGAGAGAATAACGATTATCGAAGGATAAGATTAAGACCTTAATTCATAATCACTCTCATAACTCAATTTTAAGAAATGGCAAGATATACTGGTCCTAAAACAAAAATAGCTCGAAAATTTGGTGAAGCTATTTATGGAGAAGATAAAGCTTTCGATAAAAGAAACTATCCTCCAGGTCAACACGGCAATAACAGACGTCGTGGTAAAAAATCTGAATATGCTATCCAATTAATGGAAAAGCAAAAAGCAAAATACACATATGGTATTTTAGAGCGTCAATTCAGAAACATGTTTAAAAAAGCAACTTCTGCTCCTGGTATAACGGGTGAAGTTTTATTGCAATTATGCGAATCTAGATTAGACAATGTTGTCTTTAGAATGGGCATTGCTCCTTCTAGAAGTGCAGGCAGACAGTTAGTATCTCACAGACACATTACTGTAAATGGCAGTATTGTAAATATTCCATCTTACTCATTAAAAGCTGGTGATGTTGTTGCTGTTAGAGAAAAATCCAAATCACTTGAAGCTATAGAAAACTCTTTAGCAAACTCAAGCCACATTTATGAATGGATAACTTGGAACACTGAAAAGAAAGAAGGGACTTATGTATCTGTTCCTGCAAGAATTCAAATTCCTGAAAACATAAATGAACAATTCATAGTTGAATTATATTCTAAATAATAAATTAATCATATTGGTATTTAGCCAAAGGGTTTATTGGTATTCTTCAAACTTATAGACCGCGCAACTAAATAACAATTAAAACGAAGAAAATATGGCAGTATTTAATTTTCAAAAACCAGACAAAGTAATCATGATTTATTCTACCGATTTCGAAGGTAAGTTTGAATTCAGACCTTTGGAACCTGGTTACGGATTAACAGTAGGAAATGCTTTAAGAAGGGTTTTATTATCTTCTTTAGAAGGATTTGCAATATCATCAGTTAGAATTGAAGGCGTAGATCATGAATTCTCTGCAATTTCAGGTGTCGTTGAAGATGTTACGGAGATTATTTTAAACTTAAAACAAATACGTTTTAAAAGACAAATTGATGATGTTGATAACGAGTCTGTTTCAATTTCAATTTCTGGCCAAGAACAAATAAAAGCTGGCGATTTTCAAAAGTTTATTTCAGGATTCCAAGTATTAAATTCAGAGTTGGTTATCTGTAATTTGGATCCTAAAGTGAATATTAATATGGAAATCACTATAGAAAAAGGTAGAGGTTATGTTCCTGCCGAAGAAAACAAAAAATCTTCTGCACCTGTTGGAACTATCTTTACAGATTCAATATATACACCAATAAAAAATGTTAAGTATAGCATTGAAAACTATCGTGTAGAGCAAAAAACAGATTACGAAAAATTGGTTTTCGAAATCATAACAGATGGTTCTATAAATCCTCAAGATGCCCTAACAGAAGCCGCTAAAACGTTAATCCATCACTTTATGTTATTCTCTGATGAGAGAATCACTCTTGAAGCCGATGAGATTGCACAAACTGAAACTTATGATGAAGAATCGCTTCATATGAGACAGTTGCTTAAAACAAAATTAATTGATATGGACTTGTCTGTCCGTGCATTAAATTGTTTAAAAGCAGCAGAAGTTGATACTTTAGGAGATTTAGTATCATTCAATAAAAACGATTTAATGAAATTCCGAAACTTCGGTAAGAAATCTTTAACAGAGCTTGAAGAGCTTGTTAACGTTAAAGGTTTGAACTTTGGAATGGACTTATCAAAATACAAATTAGATAAAGATTAATCACTTCATATTTTGCTCTCTAGACTGTAAACGTCTGGATTTGGTAGCAAGATGAAGGTAAAAAAGTAGGTCATGAGACACGGAAAAAAAATAAACCATTTAGGTAGAAAGACTGCTCACAGAAAAGCAATGTTAGCTAATATGGCATGTTCATTAATTGAGCATAAACGTATTAATACTACTACTGCAAAGGCAAAAGCATTGAAGCAATTCATTGAGCCGTTGGTTACAAAATCTAAAGTAGATAGTACACTCAACAGACGTATTGTATTCAGTCGTTTAAGGCAGAAAGAGGCAGTTGCTGAATTGTTTAGAGATGTAGCAGTAAAAGTTGGAGATAGACCAGGTGGTTATACAAGAATTATTAAACTTGGTAATCGTTTAGGTGATAATGCTGACATGGCTATGATAGAGCTAGTAGATTACAACGAAATCTACAATGCAGACAAACCTAAAAAGAAATCAACACGAAGAAGTAGAAGAGGAGGAAGCAAACCTGCAGCAGCACCTGCTCCTGAAACCAAAGCTTCAAACGAAGAAGAATAAATGTTAATAAGCATTAATAAATATTAAGGATAAACTTTTTTAGTTTATCCTTTTTTTATGCAATTTTGCGAAACTTTTTTAATGAATTAGATGAAGTATCAAAAAAGAAAAAAGGCTTTAATACTACTTGCCGATGGAACCATTTTTTATGGTAAATCTGTTGGTAAACCTGGAATCGCTTTTGGAGAAGTTTGTTTCAATACAGGAATGACAGGCTACCAAGAAATTTTCACAGACCCTTCATATTTTGGACAGTTAATGGTAACAACCAATGCCCATATTGGAAATTATGGAGCAAACAATGATGAAGTAGAATCAGATTCAGTAAAGATTTCTGGATTGATCTGCAAGAATTTTAGTTATGACTATTCTAGACCAGCTGCAGATAAGTCTCTTGAAGATTTTTTGAACGAGAACAATTTAATTGCAATTTCTGATGTAGATACAAGGTCTTTAGTAAGCTATATAAGAGATAATGGAGCTATGAATGCAGTTATTTCAACAGAGGTAGAGAATATCGAAGGGTTAAAAAAACAATTAGCGGAAGTTCCAGACATGGTTGGCCTTGATCTGGCTTCAAAAGTTTCTACCAAAGAACCTTATTTTGTAGGCGACGAAAATGCATCAATAAAGATAGCAGCTTTAGATATTGGCATAAAAAAGAATATACTTCGCAACCTTGCCAAAAGAGATGCATATATTAAAGTGTTTCCATACAACACAACTTTTGAAGAAATGGATGCATGGAATCCAGATGGTTATTTTTTATCTAATGGTCCTGGAGATCCAGAACCCTTGGTAGAAGCTCAAGCATTAGCTACAGAAGTCTTAAATCGTAATTTACCTTTATTCGGAATTTGTTTAGGCCATCAAGTGATCGCTTTAGCCAATGGTATTTCAACTTACAAAATGCATCATGGACA
>DATGBV010000283.1:0-17146 GCA_035312485.1 Flavobacteriaceae bacterium
CTGCCGGTAATGATGATTTAAGACCAGTAATGAGTGGTGTTTTCTTCCAGTTTTCCAAAGACGGTTTAACTTTTGTCTCAACAGATGCTCACAAATTGGTGAAATACAGACGTGAAGATGTAAGTGCAAATCAGGAGGCAGAATTTATTATGCCAAAAAAGCCATTAAATCTTTTAAAAGGAATTTTATTAGGAAGTGAAGAAAACGTTACCATAGAATATAATGATTCCAATGCTAAATTTTCTTTTGAAAATACCGAATTGGTTTGTCGTTTAATTGATGGTAAATATCCTAACTACGAAGCTGTAATACCTAAAGAGAATCCAAATAAACTGGTTATAGATCGTACACAGTTTTTAAATTCTGTACGTCGTGTTAGTATTTTCTCAAATAAAACAACTCACCAAATTCGTTTAAAAGTTGCAGGAGCAGAATTGAATATTTCTGCCGAAGATATTGATTACAGCAACAAGGCAGAAGAACGTCTTACTTGTGATTATCAAGGTGACGATATGCAGATAGGATTTAATTCTCGTTTTTTAACAGAAATGATCAACAACTTAAGTTCTGATGAAGTGCAACTTGAGATGAGTTTGCCTAATAGAGCTGGACTACTTACTCCTGTAGATGGTTTGGATGAAGGCGAACATATCACGATGCTTGTCATGCCTGTGATGTTGAATAACTAAATCAAATATTTCACAAATAGAAAACGCTCACCAGTGGTGAGCGTTTTTGTTTATCTCAATACTAACTAACTAATAAAATTTAGAGATAAAGGGTATTGTGGAGTTTCACCATTACTTGCTCTAATAGCATTGATAATGGGAAACACAAAAGATATAATTCCTAAAACAACCAAACCTAATAGTCCCAATCCCAATAACAGAATTAAAGGGATACATATCAGAGAATAGATTAAAATACTCAATTGAAAGTTAACTATACGTTTACCATGTTCATCCATTTCATAAACTTCATTCTTTTTGGTAAGCCATAAAAATAATGGCAATAACAAACTTCCAAAGCCAATAACCAATGTTATTAACTGGCTTAAATGTGTTAAAACTAAAAGTTGTCTGTTAACTTTCATGGTTAATGTTTTTTTATGATTGATACTAATTTGACGCATGAAACAAAAAAATGTTACACTATATTTTAAATGTTTGGTAAAAATCAGTTAGTTTTCTAGAGGCTCTAATTCTATACTGTGGGCTTTCACTATTTGTAAAAATTCTTTGTCATCTATTAAAAAATTAAAAAAATCGTAAAGCTCTCGTTTAAACATTCGTGTTTGATTGTTTCTTGAAGGGTCTAAATAATACAACACACTATCCTTTTGTTTAAGCCCAGAAAATACAACTGAAGTCATATAATTTACTTCTTCCTTTCGTCCAAATTTTCTTATGGCATCAATAGCCTTATACGCATTTAAGGTATCGCCTATTTGACCATAACAATAACCTAAAAACCGATTATAGACAGGTTGTTCTTTTGCCAACATTTTTAAAGGGGTTATTGCTTTTTTATAATCTTTCATATCCATATAGAGTCTGAAATATGATCTGTTTATAACGAACTCATTATTTTCATCACCACTTTTTTCTATTTGCTTCATGAGTTTTTCTGCTTCTTCATATTTGTAATTGGCAATCAAAGCTGTGAAGTAACTATTAGCAGTAGCAAACGATAAAGGATCAAGTTTATATGCTATTTGGGCTTGTTCTAACTGTTTTTCTGGTTGATTTGTATAATAAAAATATGTAGAATATTGATGTCTTGCTGTCAAATCGTTTGGTGAAAGTTGGATAGCAGTTTCAAAAGCTTTTTCAGCTTCTTCATATTTTCTTTCAATATTAAATATGAGACCTTTTACAGTATAAATACGTGATATCTTATTATTGATTTTTTCGGCTTTCTCCAAATATTTTTTAGCTAAAACTGAAGCTTCTTTTGGGTCTCTGCCAGAATAATAAGTACCTAGATAAATAGAATTAGCTATTTCAGCATAGGCTTCGGCATAGTTTGGGTCCAGTTCAACCGCTTTTTCATAAAGTTCAATACTTTTTTCTATACTCTCTGCATTCCTTTTATCTGCTTCTCTTCTACCTAATAAAAAGAGTTTATAGGCTTCTAGGTTTTTAGTTGGTATTGTAGCTAAATTTTGAATTTCGTCAAAAGATAAATTTAAATGCAAGGCATTGACTATTTCAGACGAAACTTCAGATTGTATTTCAAAAATATCTGTAAGTGTCTTGTCATAACTCTCTGCCCAAATGTGTTCGTCTTTTTTACCATCAATTAATTGAGCAGTTACTCTGATATCTTCTCCATACTTTTGCACACTTCCTTCAAGAATGTAAGACACTCCTAGTTCTTTCGCAATCTCTGGAATGGTTTTTTTGGTATCCTTGTATTGCATAATGGATGTTCTTGAAATAACATGCAATTCTTTAATTTTTGCCAAATTTGTTAGGATGTCTTCGGTAATACCATCGCTAAAAATTTCTGAATCCTCATCCACGCTTAAATTATCAAAAGGTAATACAGCAATAGATTTTTCATAAAGTGTAACATCTGCTTTAAATACATCGAGTTTATATGCTATTAAAAACAATAATAATAGAATAATAGATATGATTGCTAATTTTTTACCACTTACCTTATTCCTTTTTGGTACATTGTTAAGTAGCAATTTCTTTTTTATATCTTCAGCATTTGGTACTTTAAGGCCTTTATTTGCAATTGCAAAAACTGGAATAGCTTCATCAACATTTTTCAGGTCAAAAACAGACAAAAATTTAGATTCAATATCTCTGTGACTTCTAATCTGATCATGTACTTTATCAGAAATCAGAATACTGCCTGGTTCTCCTAATGCTTCTATTCTAGAGGCAATATTTACAGCATCACCAATGATATCATTTTCAGAATACACAATATCTCCTACATGAATACCAATTCTTACTGGAATAATAGGCTCCTTTTGTAACACCAATTGCATATCTATCGCACAATTAACAGCTTCAACAGTGCTTTTAAATACACTTAAAGTGCCATCACCAAAATATTGTATAATTTTTCCGTTATATTTTGAAGTAGACGTTTGAAAAATTGCTCGGTGTCTCTCTCTTAACTCGACAGCCTTTTTTTCGTCATAACGCATTATAGACGTATACCCTTGCATATCTGTGAACATGATTGCCGAAAGTTGACGATGTTCTGGCATAAAATTTTAAAGAATAGTTTAAAATTAAACTATAATATTACAAAATACATTTGTCTTAAATCAAAAAAAAAAATCAAAAAAAAGTGTAAATAACCTATTTGATTATATTGAGGAGTGCTTTAAATCTAGGGTGATTTTTAACCGAATCATACTTTACATCTCTTTTTAAGCCCCAAATGAATAGGCCCAAACCACCTGTCTCATAATCCTTTTCAAGCCAGGTTAAAGCATTGTCCTCATCACCTAACCCAATGTAAATAGTAGCTATCATATAGGGCGGCACATAAGTTGTTTCATATTTTTCTACAAGATAGTTTAGAATTTCTTCTGCTTTATCGGTCTGTCCAGACATGGCGTAAGCGTATCCTAACATCCAATTTTTTTTGCCAACAGATCTCATTCTAAAAACCTTGATTGCTTCATCATATTCTTGTTTGCCAGTAAGTAACATGGCTTTCATAAATAACAGCATATTATCATTAGGAAATCTTTCCAACGCATCATTCAACACTTTAATACCTTTATCATATTCATAAAAATAATAATGTGAGAAAGCAATATTGGCTATGTTTTTTACTGATAAAGGGTCTAATTCTAAAGCTTTGTTAAATAATTGAACAGCCTCTTTCAAGTTGCCTTCAAAAAGACGTATCCAAGCTAATTTATCATAAGCACCGACATAATTCGGATTTATTTCTATGGCTTTTTCAAGATAACTTACTGCAGTCTCTTTCTCAAATCTGTAATAACTTATAGAACCAAGAGCACCATAACTTCCACCTTCGGCAGGACTTAATTCAAGAGCTTTAAGCGCAGGTGTTAATGCTTTTTCCAAAACCTCTTTTGGTGCTTCTCGCCCCCAATAAATATATTCTAAATACGTATCTGACAGGCCAACATAGGCACGACAAAAATTAGGGTCAATGTCTATTGCTTTTTCGAATAAATCTTTCGCTTTTTCAAGTTCTTCCTCCTTTCCTCCTCCTCTATTCAAAAACATTTGTGCCTCTTTGTAATAGTTGTAGGCTTCTGTACTTTCTGTAGGTAACTTGTTTAAACTTAAAATTTCGTTTTCGCTCAATGTAATCTTTAAAGCTCTAGCGATTTCATTTGATACTTGACTTTGTATTTCGAAAATTTCAGTAAGGGTCTTATCATAATTTTCTGCCCAAAGATAATTATTGTTATGAGCGTCGATGAGTTGAGCATTTATCCTTACCTTATTACCATATTTTCTTACACTTCCTTCAAGCACATAAGAAACACCCAATTCTTCTGCTATATCATGAATTGATAAATTAGACTCCTTAAATTGCATGATTGATGCCCGAGAAATGACATGCAGCTCTTTTATTTTAGACAATTGTAACAAGATATCTTCAGTAACTCCATCTGTAAAGTTTTCAGAATCCTCATCACTACTCATATTTGAAAATGGCAGTACAGCAATAGACCTGTTTAAAGCAAGTTCTCCATCGTCTGATGAATTAAAAGATTTATAATAATAAAAAAAGGAAGTTATAATCGCAATAATTCCTAAAGTCATTAATATACCATTGCGATTGAAACTACTTTTCTTTCCTAATTTTTCTTTTGTTTTACCTGTTATTTCAGATCTTTTGGGTACAACTATACCTTCATTTGAAATAGCAAAAACAGGCATGGTTTGATTAACATTTTTGAATTCAAATGTGTCTATAAACTTTGAATTAATATCGTTTTGATTTCGAAGTTGATCATTGACTTCTTCTGAAATTAAAATACTTCCTGAAACTGCAAGAGATTCTATTCTGGAAGCAACATTTACAGCATCTCCAATAATATCAGATTCAGTTTTTATAATATCTCCAGCATGTACACCTATTCTAACTGGTATGGAAGGGTCTTTTTGAAAAGCCCTTTGCATTTCTATGCCACACTTTATGGCTTCTACAGAACTGTTGAAAATACTTAATGTCCCATCGCCATAATATTGAATGATTTCTCCTCCATATTTTTCCGTAAAAGAATTAAATATTTCACGATGCTTAAACCTAATTTGAACAGCATTCTTTTCGTCATTCTGCATTAGAGCAGTATAACCTTCAATGTCAGTAAACATTATTGCAGCAAGTTGTCTTCTTTGCGACATTAAAACACTATTAAAATTAATAATTTACTAAATTATAATAATTTCTTGATTATGTTACACCTTTTGTTTTTACTTAACATGCCTAAATATTCATATATTTATGCATTACATTTGATCATCTAACTAAATATGAAACTAACCGAATTAAAAAACATTACTTCATTCCTCAAACAAGTTTCTTTTTTTTCAGAAGTATCAACAAAATCACTAGAAAATTTTAGTAAGAATTTAAATTCTGAAACTTATAAAAAGAATGAAAATATTTTTAAAAAAAATGACATTGGTAATAGTATGTATGCCATTCTTTCAGGAAAGGTTAAAGTACATGAAAACAATCATGTTTATGGTTATCTTTCTCAAGGTGAGTGTTTTGGTGAATATGCGTTAATTGATAATCAAGAACGCTCTGCATCTATAACTGCTATTGAAGACACCAAGGTTTTAAAAATTGAACGGGAACATTTTTTGGACCTAATGAAAAATGATAGTGGCTTTGCTCAAGGCATTCTTTCTGTGATGATAAAACGCCACAGAGAACTTGATACCATTCAGGAACGGTTGGCTAGTTCCAATCACGAGGTTGAATTAGCAAACATTAAAATGAGCGGATTAATAAATGGTGCTATGGACGCTATTATTATGTTTAATAGTGATTTTAGAATTGTACTAACCAATCCTTCAGCAAATAAACTGCTTGAAAACAATGATGTTCTGCAACGTAATGTATTGTTTTTCTTCGATGATGAAAGTGCAAATCTCATCGAATCGATTGTTAAATCTACAAAAGAAGGTAAAGACAAAACAACAAACAAATATCTTCCTAATGTCGTAAAAGTTATTGGGTCTGATGAAACTGAAACTTTAAACGAAGGCACCATAAGTAAATATGGTAGTGCCGAAGATACGTTCTATACACTTATTTTAAGAAACATAGAAGAACGTTTGATTGCAGAAGACAAAATAAATTTGTTAACAAAACAAACCGAATATCTCACAGAAGAAATTCAAGAACTTACAAGCAGTTACGGAATTATTAGTGAAGATAAGAGTATGAAGCAAGTACTCAATCTCATAAATCAAGTAGCAAAGACAGATGCCACGGTTTTAATTACAGGAGAAACTGGTACGGGAAAAGAGTTGGTAGCTCGAGCAATACACAAAGGAAGTGAAAGAAATGACAAACCATTGATAAGAATTAATTGCGGTGCAATTCCAGCTAATTTAATAGAAAGCGAACTATTTGGACATACAAAAGGAGCATTCACAGGCGCAACAGCTGACAGAAAAGGTCGTTTTCTATTGGCAGACAAGGGTACTATTTTTCTTGATGAAATAGGCGAATTACCTTTAGAATTACAACCTAAACTATTACGCATTATTCAGGAAGGTGAATTTGAGCCTGTAGGTAGCTCTGAAACCATAAAAGTAGATGTCCGTATTATTGCTGCCACACACAGAAACTTATTAGAATTGTCTGCAAAAGGCAAGTTCAGAGAAGACTTATATTATAGATTGAATGTCTTCCCAATTGAGATTCCTGCATTAAGGGAAAGAGGAAACGATATTGGCTTGATTGCAGAAGAAATGATTCATCAATTTTCAAAAAAGCTTGGTAAATCAATCAATAGTTTAAATGATAACGATAAGGCTATTCTCTTATCCTACCATTGGCCTGGCAACGTCAGAGAACTTCAAAACCTAATTGAGCGTGCTGTTATTATTTCGCAAGACGGACAGGTTAATTGGCAATCCATCATTCCAAATAACGAAAGTGTCCAACAAATACATACTGAAGTAAAACCAGAGAAAATATTAACGTCAAAAGAGCTTAATGATTTGGAAAAGGAAAACATTTTAAAAGCCTTAAGGCAAACCCGTTGGAAAATATCTGGAAAAAATGGAGCTGCAGAATTACTACAATTGCCACCCACTACATTATCTTCAAGAATAAAAGCATTAGGCATAGAAAGACCTATATAAACATGATTAATTTTCTATAAATTTAAAATTATGAAAAGAATATTTGCACTTTTAAGTTCTATTATCTTTACAACATGCTTATTGGCTCAAAACGGAAAATTAATAGAAAAAGTACCTGTTGTTTTTCCTGATAGTATTCATCAAAAATTTAATGACAATACTGCCTTTTCCGAATTTCATTCAACAACAGACCTTTTCAAGATTACTTATCTATCTGATGGTTTAAAAATAAACGGTTATATGGCACAACCAAAAGAACCTGGTAATTACCCTGTAATTATTTTTAATCGTGGTGGCAATCGCGATTTTGGGTCTATTGATAAACTTCGCGCTAACTTTTTGTTACGAAAAATGGCATCTTGGGGCTATGTTGTTGCCGCAAGTAATTATCGTGGAGGCGGCGGAAGTGAAGGCATGGAAGAATTTGGTGGCGCTGATGTAAATGATGTCCATAATCTTATCCCGTTATTAGCTAATGAAAAAATGGCAGATACATCAAGAATGGGTATTTATGGCCATAGTCGTGGTGGTCTAATGACCTATAGAACAATATCTGAAACCTGCAATTTCAAGGCTGCTATTATTGGTGCTGGTGTTTCTAATAGCTTTAGAAATATAAGCGAGCGACCAGAAATGGAAGAATATGTGTTTTCACAGCTATTGCCAAACTATGAAACCAATAAAGAAGATCAATTAAGAAAGCGGTCGGCACTATTTTGGACTGATAAATTGTGTAAAACTACGCCAATTATGTTGTTACATGGATCATCAGACTGGCGTGTTTCTCCTGAAGATGCTCTAGATATGGCCGATTCTCTTTATAAATACAAGCATCCCTTTAGAATGCATTTTTATGAAGGTGCAGACCACGGCTTATCTGAATATCGTTCAGAAGTTTGGCAAGATGTACAAGAGTTTTTTAATCACTATGTAAGAGATTTGAAGCCATACCCAAATATGGAACCTCATGGTAGATAAAAAATAAGCTATGATAAAATTCTTTCGTAATATTCGCAAATCACTGCTTATGGAAAACAAAACGTCCAAGTATTTAAAATATGCTATTGGTGAAATTGTGTTGGTAGTAATTGGTATTTTGATTGCCCTTCAGGTAAATAATTGGAATGAAACAAGAAAGGAGAAAAAACGTTTACACCATGTATTGCTTAATTTGAAGCAAGACTTAAAGCAGGACTCCACGTATTTTATGAATGTTTATGAGGTTGAAAAAAATCTTTTTTTAAACTCTTCTGAAATCCTTTTTAAGGAACACGGTTCATCAGTTATACGAATAGAGCATGATTCTGTTTTGGGACAATCTTTCAGGTTTGCCTGTTTTACGCCCAATATTAAATCTATAAGGGATGCTTATCAAGAGTTGATCAATTCAGATTTATTCAGTCAAATAAAATCAGATCTTTTAAAGGAAAATATAAAGGCTTACTATACACAAATCGATTTTTTACAAAATTATTCCGAACAAGCTTATCCGCTTTGCAACCAATTAATATTAGATCTCTCACATTATTATACCATAATTATAGACATTGAAACTGAAGCTAGAGATGTGTCTGACTTTTCTGGTGCTGCAGAAAACGTTTTTTCCACAAATTACGATTTAAAAGGTTTTAGAGAAGACAAAAGCCTAAATCCAAAATTATATGACATGGTAGATATTCATAAAGACAGGCTCGGCGGACTTGAAATAATAAGAAATTTATCTAATGAAATTGTTGCTCTTTTAAAGAAAGAATACCAATTATAAGCCTACTATTAAATTCTTCATAAACATTCACTATGGTCATGTCGAATGCAGTCGAGACACCTATTATGAGATTTCAAATTCAATTCGAAATGACTTAACAAATAATACCACGAATTCTAGTGTCCAGTCATTTGTGGTAGCATATATCGAGCACGATACTTTCCATGTTCTTTTAAACTCACGACATCTCATAAATATTATAACGACATTTCGTTAATACACGAATAATCATAATATTTTAGTAATCAAAATTTATATATAACTATCTGATTTTTAGTATTTTAAATTGTTTGGCACAGCACATGCTTTAAATAAGCCAAACAAAAATGTTTAACAATTTAAAAACTAAAAAAATGATTACAACAGCAAACATTAAAAACGGAGTAAATGTAGACCAATTAGTAGAAACTATTGGTGCAGTACAAGCGCAACCTGAATTAGCAAATTTTGAATTCAGAGCAAAAAACAATTGGATAGATGGTGGACATTGCGCATCTAGTATTAAAAGCTTTTATGGTGTAGGACAAGAAGATACGTCTCGTCAAGAAACGTTCACTTTAGAGTGTAGCCACCCAAACGTATTATTAGGTGAAGATGAAGCTCCAACACCACCAGAAGTCGTATTGCATGCTTTAGGTTCTTGTTTAACAGGTGCCATGGTATATCATGCAGCAGCTAATGGTATAGACATCCAAGGTGCAGAATCTACTGTTAAAGGAGGTGTAGATTTACATGGCTTTTTAGGATTAGACCCTGAAGTAAGAACAGGTTTTGATGGCATTACAGTGTCTTTAAAAGTAAAATCTGATGCTACAGCAGAGCAACTAGAAAACCTAGCAAAATTCTCTCCAGTATTCGATATCATTACAAATCCAACTCCAGTGAAAATCGAAATCATAAAGTAAACCAAAAAATGGCTACTTGAAACATAGTCGAAGTAGCCATTTTTTTAATCAATCACAAAATTATTATGAAAGCATTAATAGCATATTCAGTAGAAACTGGAAATATTCATGTAGAAAAAAATTTCGCTACATATAAATATGCTAAACAAACATGGAACAGTAGAAGAAGGTTTACCGTTTAAAAAACCTTCTTCTTAAAATTATAAAGACAATGTTCACTCTCAAAAATGAAAAACCAAAAACACATAACATTAACAGGAAACGAAGCAGTAGCTAGAATAGCATACAAAACCAATGAGGTTTGTGCCATCTACCCTATTACACCTGCATCTGAAATGGGCGAATTGGTAGAACAATGGAGTGTAGAACAAGAACAGAATATATTCAATAGTGTACCAAAAGTTTTTGAGATGCACAGTGAAGCTGGTGTAGCCGGAACTATGCATGGAGCTTTACAAACCGGATCATTATCTACAACATTTACAGCATCTCAAGGCTTATTACTTATGATGCCAAACATGTTTAAAATAGCAGGAGAGTTAACACCAAATGTAATTCACGTTGCTACAAGAAGCATTGCAACACATGCGCTTTCGGTTTTTAACGATCATAGCGATATTATGGCAGTAAGAAGCACTGGTTATGCGATGTTGGGAGCAGCATCAGTTCAGGAAGCACAGGACTTTGCATTAATAGCACAGGCTTCTACTCTACTTTCTAGAATTCCTTTTGTGCATTTTTTTGATGGCTTCAGGACCTCGCATGAGATATCAAAAATCGAAACTATTTCTGATGATATCATTAAGAATATGATAGATACTGAAGCAGTAAATACACATTATAACAGAGCGCTAAATCCTAATAATCCCTTTATTAAAGGTACTTCACAAAAATCAGATGTGTTTTTTCAAAGCCGTGAAGCTATCAATTCATTTTACGATAAGTGTCCAGACATTGTACAAAATACAATGGATAAATTTTATGAGCTTACAGGAAGGCAATACAAACTATTTGATTATATAGGACATAAAGAAGCCAAACACCTTATTGTTTCTATGGCTTCTTCTACTGAAACTATTGAAGAAACTGTTAAGTTTCTTGCTTCAAAAGGCGAGCAAGTTGGATTAATTAAAGTGAGATTGTTCAGACCATTTAGCATAAAGCATTTTTTAAAATCACTACCATCAACCGTAACTTCTATTGCAGTTTTAGATCGGACTAAAGAACCAGGTGCAACTGCAGAGCCATTGTATTTGGATATCGTTCAAACACTTTCTGAAGCATTTCAAAATAATGAAATTGAGACTTTACCTAGAATTATTGGAGGAAGATATGGCTTATCCTCTAAAGAGTTTACACCTGCAATGGTTAACGCTATTTTTGAAAACTTACAACAACCTAAACCAAAAAACAATTTCACTATCGGAATAAACGACGACATCAAATTATTAAGCTTACCATATAAAAAACATGATGAAATTGACACTGATAATTTTCAAGCAATATTTTATCAAACTCATTCTAAAGATAATAGCATTGTAAAACTAATTGGTAATACTACAACCAATGATGTACAATCTTATACAGAATGTGACTATAATAAATTTGAATCTAATAATGTAATGCATCTTCGTATTGGATCTAATCCAATCAAGGCACCATATTTAATAACTAACGCTGATTTTATAGCTTGCCAAAGTGTTCACTTCACTTATAATGACAACCTTTTAAACAACATCAAACCAAAGGGTACGCTTTTGGTTAATTCTTCACAATCGTCATCAACATTTTGGCATTCGCTTTCAGCAGAAACTCAAGAAAAAATCAATAAAAAAAACATTAGGCTTTATATTGTAGATCTTGATAATTTAAAATCTACTTATCAATTAAGAGGTTATAGCATTACTGCATTACAGGCTTGTTTTTTAATTCTTAAAGACGATATTTTACACACTTATGTTTTATATAAATTATATGAACAAATTCAGAAAGTAGATACTACCAAAATAACCAACCTTAAAACAATTGAAAAAGACAATGATTTTGCTGAAACACTTTTAGGTAAACTATTAGCAAACAAAGGTAATGATGTTACAGTAAGTGAATTACCTGTAGATGGTACTTATTCTAGTGGCACGTCACAATTTAATCTACCTAAAAATACAAATGAAATACCAGAATGGTTATCAGATGTTTGCACCCAATGTGGTGCTTGTAGTATGGCTTGTCCACAAGGAGCTTTAAGAATTAAAGTATTTGATGATTCTCATTTTGCATCAATGCCAATTGATTTTGATCTTTTAGCTTCAGAAGACTTTGATCTAATGAATTATACCATTCAAATAAATCCAGGGCAATGTAATGCTTGCAACAATTGTATTGATGCTTGTCCAGCAAAGGCTTTAACTATGGTCGATAAAATTTCTGTTGAAGAAGAAGCTAAAGAAAATTGGGATTATTTTGAAACCATCCCAGAATTTGACAGAACCAAAATAAACATGAATAAAGTAAGTGAGCAACAACTTCAAGAACCATTATTTAAATATGCTTCATGTGATTTAGGTTGTGGAGAAACTCCTTACTTAAAACTATTGTCACAACTCTACGGAGACAGACTTCTAGTTGCAAATGCTACAGGTTCAAGTTCAATTTTTGGCGGTGCTTTGCCAACTACGCCATGGGCAAAAAACAAAGATGGTAAAGGACCAGCTTGGTCAAATTCATTATTTGAAGACAATGCCGAATTTGGCTTAGGCTTCAAACTATCTATAGATCACAAAGAACAGCAAGCTAAACAATTACTTGAAAAGTTAATACCATTTTTAGATTTCAACTTGGTATATAAAATAAGTAATGCAAAACAAACAACCGAATTAGAAATAGCGGAACAACGCAAAAGAGTCGACCTTTTAAAAGAACAATTAAAGAATATAGATTCAGATGAAGCAAAACAATTAATTCGAATCATTGATAGTTTAGTGAAGAAAAGTGTATGGATTGTTGGTGGTGACGGTTGGGCTTATGATATTGGTTTTGGTGGTCTGGACCATGTTATTGCCTCTGGAGAAAATGTAAATATTCTGGTATTGGACAATGAAGTTTATGATAATACTGGAGGGCAAACTTCAAAGGCAACTCCGTTTGGTTCTGAAGCTAAATTTAGTTTTGGTGGCAAACAAAAACAGAAAAAGGATCTCGGAAAAATAGCGATGACTTATGACAATGTTTATGTAGCATCAGTAGCTATTGGAGCTGACCAAGAACAAACATTAAAGGCTTTTACAGAAGCCGAAAGCTTTAATGGTCCTTCAATTATAATAGCCTACTGTCATAGTGAATCACATGGTATTGATATGAAAAACCCTTCTCAATATCATAAGACTGCAGTAAATTCAGGTCAATGGCTATTGTATAGAAACGATCCAAGAAAATTGCATTCTTTTCAAATGGATAGTAAGTCCCCTACCATTAAAATTGAAGACTATTTGAAACTACAAAAAAGGTTTGATAAACTACTAACAACTAATAGTAGTTCTAACCAAAAAAATGATATAATAAAGCTACAAGATAGAATAGACAGCAAATATGAAGCTTATGCTTTAAAATCAATAGTATCCATTAACAATCCAACTATTTTATATTAAATCACAAAACTCACGAAATCACATAAATACACTTACGACATTTCGCCAATCAACGACATTAAGAATATCTAATTCCTTTGAATATAATCATAAAATATTGTATTACAGCGTTTTAAATCTTTGGCATAACAGGTGCATATATAGAATCAGTAATAATTTTAAAAAAGAAAATAAAAATGATAGCATTAAATTTAAATCACCTGAACAAAGTTTTAAGAAGAAAAACACCCCAAGAGATCATAGCTTGGGCAATAATGTTATCCAACAAAAAGATAATTACAACAAGTTTTGGTAACTATTCTTCTGTACTTCTTCATGCCATATCTAAAAAAGACCAGGATATAGATGTTGTTTGGTGTGATACAGGCTATAACACACAAGAAACCTATGCTCACGCTCAAAACCTAATTCACAAATTAAAATTAAATATCCATATCTATAAACCATTGCAAAGTAAAGCGGTTACTGATACTGTTTTGTCCTTTCCAAAATTAGAAGGGTATGAATATGATAAATTTAAAGACATTGTAAAACTCGATCCATTCAGAAGAGCATTAGAAACTCATAATCCAGAAGTATGGTTTACCAATATAAGATCTGGACAAACCAAGCATAGAAACACATTGGATATTTTAAGTTACAGCAAAGATGGAATTTTAAAAGTTAGTCCATTCTACTATTGTTCAGACCAAGATCTAGATAACTACTTGAAGAAATATAATTTACCAAAGAACGAAGCATATTTCGATGTCACCAAAGTATTAAAGCACAAAGAATGTGGCATTCACTTTCAATAAAAAAATTAATTAATAACTAATAAAATAAATAACATGAAAACAATCAAAGAAAACTCAAGAAGACACTTTTTAGGAGCTTTGGCACTAGGCGCAACAGCAAGTACTTTATCTATTCTGACAAATCCATTGCTAGCTAAAGTCCCTTCATTTGAAAAGAAAAAAATGAGTGAGGCTGAAGACTGGTTCAAAAACATCAAAGGATCACATCGTATTGCCTATGATGGTTCTACACCTCATGGAGGATTACCTGTTTTATGGAATTGGGCATTCTATTTAAGCAATAACGAAACGGGCAGTGCAGATGATGATATTACAGCTTTAACAGTCTTAAGGCATAAAGCCATTGGACTTGCACTAGAAGATCGTTTATGGAAAAAATATGACCTTGGAAAGTTCTTCAATGTTAAAGATTACACCAAAGAATTTGCTGTTCGCAATCCGTTTTATGAGCCTAAAGATGGAGATTATCCAATCAATGGCCCACAAGGTATTAAAGGTTTACAAGAAAGAGGTGCCATGTTCTGTGTTTGCAATTTAGCATTGAACGTTTATAGTGGCTTCATTGCTCAAGGCATGTCACTGAACGCCACCGAAGTTTACAACGATTTTATATCTGGTGTGCTTCCAGGAGTTCAAGTAGTTCCATCTGGTGTTTGGGCTTTAGGCAGAGCACAAGAGAATGGTTGTGGTTATATTTTCGCAGGAGAATAAAATCAATTATATTTAAATATGAAATTTAAAACAATCTACATAATAGTATTAGTCTTTGCGAGTAGTTTGGTCTACTCGCAGGCTAATGACAGCAATCAAAGTGGTCTTTTACAACATGTAATAATGATCAAATGGGCAGACAATGCAGATCAAGCTGTAATAAATGAAGTCCTGTTTCTATTCAATAATCTTCCAGATAAGATTGATGGTTTTGAAAGCTTAAATGTTTATGATGTCTTACAATCTTCAGGTGAATTTAATATTGTCATCGTCATGCAATTTACATCTCAAGAAGCTTTAGACCAATACCAAGTGCATCCAGACCACTCTCGTATCAAAGAAATAGGAACTCCACTCTTATCCAACTTTGCAGAAGTTGATTATTGGGAAAACTAGACCTTAAAATTTTAGACTAGTGTGAAGCTTTTCCACATTTGACAGAATTTTTTTTTGTTTTGAGTATATTAAGTTGTAAGTCTTTCTTTTATATCATATCTTTAATCGAACAAAAAATTAACTAACTTAAAAAATAGAAAATATGGAAGGATATTGTGTAAAGTGTAAAGACAAGAAACAAATTAAAGACGCGGCAGAAGTTACAATGAAAAATGGTAGAAAAGCCATGAAGGGAACTTGCCCAACTTGCGGAACAGGAATGTTTAGGATATTGGGGAAAGCTTGATTGGAAGATATAGTATAAAGGAGTTTATTTCCCTTTATCTCAAGTAGTCCCGTCCAGACCGCAAATAAATGTTGCGCTGGTCACAACATTTCGACAAAGTTGTCTAGAAATAGATTATCGAGGTGAATAGATTCTTAATCTCTAAATTTTAATGATTATTTAAGATAAATCATATTTATTTTTAGTGACTAATTTGTACCTTTAATCATATTATATAACAATAACATACTAAATCTATAGACTATGCAAACATTAAGATTAGGAGATGTAGCTCCAAATTTTACAGCACAATCCACAGAAGGTGAAATAAATTTCCACGAGTGGTTAGGCAATGGTTGGGGAGTTCTATTCTCTCACCCTGCAGATTATACTCCAGTTTGTACTACCGAACTAGGAACAGTAGCAAAATACAAAGCAGAATTCGATAAACGAAATGTAAAAGTTGTAGCCTTGAGTGTTGATGGTTTAGAATCCCATCATGGCTGGGTTCATGACATCAACGAAACACAAAATACAACAGTAAATTTCCCTATCATCGCAGATGAAAATAGAAAAGTGGCACAATTGTACGATATGTTGCATCCCAACTCTGATGAAAAAGGAACGGTGCGCTCTGTATTTGTCATTGATCCAGACAAAAAAATAAAACTCACAATCACCTACCCTGCTTCAACAGGTAGAAATTTTGATGAGTTGTTAAGAGTAATTGATTCATTGCAGCTAACCGCTTATCACAAAGTTGCAACTCCAGCAAACTGGAATAATGGTGAAGACTGTGTGGTAGTTCCTTCAGTTGCTACAGCAGATATTCCATCATTATTTCCCAAGGGCTACACAGAAATAAAACCCTATTTAAGAACCACACCGCAACCTAATTGGAATTAAAATGAACTTTTATAAAATTAAAAAGCTCCCATGATTGGGAGCTTTTTATTTTAGGTATTATTGAATGTTTCTTTTTAGGGATTATCATGGTAATTTACTTTATGTTTCATCCAATAATTTTTAGGTTGATAATATAATATTAAACATGGTTTTTTAAAACATCTTTATTAACTGATTGATGTGGTATTTTAACCATTAAATAATAATGTTACTTTCAACGATGCAAAATGTATTATATCAATGTTTATAACATTTTATACACATTGAGGTACAAATAAGGTACAAATATTAATGAATAAATAGGTTGATATAAATGTTATGAACAGGTTCTACGAATACGTCATGATTTATTTAAACAAGCATTTACATATAAAGAAACGTACACAAGTGTACACAGGTTTACTTTGGCTAGCTACT
>DATGBV010000284.1:0-9345 GCA_035312485.1 Flavobacteriaceae bacterium
ATGATTATGGTGAAGCTTGGAGAGATATGAGAGTGAGTAGTTTAACTGATTTGATCTTGCAAAAATTGTTACGCGTAAAACAAATTGAGGATAATAAAGGAAAAACCATTGTGAGCGAAGGCATAGATGCCAACTATCAAGATATGATTAACTATGCCGTTTTTGCAATGATTCATTTAAACGAATAAAATAATTAAAATGAAATATATTGTCAGTATTAGTCGTGTATTAGTAGGAGTGTTATTCATCATTTCCGGACTAATAAAACTGAATGACCCATTAGGTTTTTCGTATAAGCTTCAAGAATATTTCAGTGCAGATGTGTTGAATCTACCATTTTTAGAACCTTATGCTTTAATGATTTCTGTTGTTTTAGTGGTTTTTGAAGTTATTTTAGGTGTCTTTTTGCTCATTGGTTATAAACGCAAGTTCACGCTTTGGAGTTTATTAGCAATGATTGTCTTCTTTACGTTTTTAACGTTTTATTCGGCATATTTTGATAAAGTAAAAGATTGTGGTTGCTTTGGTGATGCTTTAAAACTAACACCATGGGAAAGCTTTACAAAGGATGTTATTTTACTGTTCTTAATTCTAATTCTGTTCTTTGGTAAAAAGCATATTAAACCATTATTCAGCAAATTACCAAACACAATTTTGGCATTAATAAGCTTTATTTTTAGTCTTTGGTTTGGGTATCATGTATTGATGCATTTACCTTCTAAAGACTTTAGAGCTTATAAGATAGGTAACAATATTCAACAGGAAATGAGTATTCCTGAAGGTGCTCCAAAACCAGTTATAGAATACACTTGGACGTTTAATGTAAATGGAGAAGAAAAAGAATTTGTAACCAATGGGAGTTATCCAAATGTTGATGGTGAGTATGTAAGTGTTGAGACTAAAATAATTGATGAAGGCTATTCGCCAAAGATATATGATTTTTCAATCGAGTCTGCAACTGAAGATTTAACAGAACAATTTTTAAACGAAGACCATTTAATATTGATTGTGGCCTATAGCCTTGAACATGCTGAAAAAGATGGACTAGCTAAATTAAAAAGTGTCTCTGATGAAGCCATAGAAAAAAACTACACAGTAATTGGATTAACAGCTTCTGGTGAAGACATGAAGCAGAAAATAAAAACAGAATACAATCTAAACTTCGATTTTTATTTATGTGATGAAAAAGCCCTTAAAACAATTGTGCGTTCAAATCCAGGAGTGTTGGAGCTTAACAAAGGCACTGTGATGCAAAAAGTACACTGGAACGATATTGAAGACCTGAAACTACCTGAAGTTGAAAAGAAAGTTGAGCCAAAAAAAGAAGAGCCTTCTGATGTTGGATATTATATTAATGGAGAATTGTCTTCAAAAGAAGAAGTTGAAGTATTGGACACTTTGTTGATAGAAAGTGTTAATGTTATTAAAGATTCTATTCAAGTAAAAGAATTAAATGCTAAAAATAATACATCATACAACGGGATTATTGATGTCATGTTAAAACCTGAACTCTGATAAATTGAAACAAGTTTCTTTAATTATAATAGTAATATAATGGAAAACTGGTCAATAGCCAAGGCAGCGACTGTTACTGATATAGCCATGTGTTTTAACGAATATCGGGTTAGAACAGTAGGATTATATGCCTGTATTAATGTTAGAGTAAAGTTAAGAGATGTTTTTGTAAATCCTGATTTTATGATAATGATTGGTAAAGGTCGAAATAATCAATGCAAACCTGATTTTGAAAATGATTTTTTTGATGGCCCGCCAAATTTTGTCATGGATATTCATACAGACCTTAATTCTGATTTTATAAAAGAAAGAAAAGCACTATATGAATCAGCAGGAGTACAAGAATATTTAATCGTTCACGAAAATTTAGAATTTGTACAGTGGAATCGATTAGAGAAATCTAAATTATTTGGTAAAAAGAAGTTTCAAGAAATCCAACCTGATGAAAATGGAATTATTAAAAGCTCAAGTTTACCAGGTTTGTGGATACCAATTGAAGCAATGAAAAAAAGAAATAATTGGTTAGTCATGGCAAGTATAGAACATGGTTTAACAAGGAGAGAACATCATGAATTGATGGATTCAATCTGGAAAAACAAATAAAATTATTTGATTAGCTATATTCTAAATAAAATCTTTTATGCCCTACTCACATTATTTGGAGTAGTTACAGTAATTTTCTTTTTATTTAATGTGCTTCCTGGAGATCCAGCACAAATGATGCTTGGACAAAATGAAGATAGTGAGCAATTGGCCATTATAAAACAAAAATATGGTTTTGATAAACCTATTCTTACACAATATGCTTATTATTTAAACGATTTGTCGCCAATTTCTTTTCACTCCAAAGATTCAGAAAATTACACCTTTTTAAGCGACGGAAAATATTCAGCTTCCAATTTATTTAATATAGGAAAAACCCAAGTGGTTTTAAAGTTTCCTTATTTACGCGAATCTTTTACAAAACAAGGCAAACCAGTAACTCAAGTATTGTCTGAAACATTACCTAATACCTTTGTTTTAGCAGTTGCTGCTATCACAATTGCTATACTGATAGGCATTGCGTTTGGAATAATTTCGGCATTATATAAAGATACATTGTTAGATAAGACAATTCAAATATTTAGCACATTTGGTATGAGCATTCCATCATTTTTTAGCGCTATTTTATTTGCTTGGTTTTTCGGTTTTATATTACATGAATACACCAATTTAGAAATGACAGGAAGCCTCTACGAGCTTGATAATTTTGGCGAAGCAATGCACATCAAATGGAAAAACTTAATACTACCAGCAGTGGTTTTGGGCATTAGACCTTTGGCAGTTATTATTCAGCTCATGCGAAATTCCCTTTTGGATGTTTTAAGTGAAGATTATATAAGAACAGCAAGAGCCAAAGGTTTAACCGAATTTCAAGTGATAAGAAAACACGCTTTAAAAAATGCCTTCAATCCTGTTGTTACAGCTATTTCTGGTTGGTTTGCATCTATGCTTGCTGGAGCAGTTTTTGTAGAATACATATTTGGTTGGAATGGTTTAGGAAAAGAAATTGTAAATGCTTTAAATACATTAGATTTGCCTGTAATAATGGGTTCTGTACTTATTATTGCATTGTTATTTATATTAATCAACATTTTGGTAGACATGATTTACTCATGGCTGGATCCAAAAGTAAAACTTCAATAGAATTATGAGAAAAAACATTGTTGCTGGAAACTGGAAAATGAACAATGATTTACCACAAACAGAAACCTTAATAACTGATTTGAGAAAACAAAAAAAGACATCAAATGCAGAAGTCATGATTGCACCAACGTTTACCAATTTATGGCATGCTTTTGAAACTTTAAGAATGTCTGACATTGAAGTGATTGCTCAAAACATGCATTTTGCTGAAAATGGTGCTTATACAGGCGAGATTTCGGCTAGTATGCTCAAAAGTGTTGGTATAAACACCGTTATTTTAGGTCATAGTGAACGTAGAGAATATTTTAATGAAACTGACGAACTATTGGCCAAAAAAGTTGATGCAGCTCTAACTAGTAATATGCGTGTCATTTTTTGTTTTGGTGAAGAATTAGCAGACAGAAAATCAGGAAAACAAGAAAGCGTGGTTGAAAGCCAAATTAAAAACGCATTATTTCATTTAGAAGCATCAGCATTCAAAAATATTGTTTTGGCTTATGAACCCGTTTGGGCTATTGGTACTGGTGAGACAGCAAGCCCAGAGCAGGCACAAGACATGCACGCTTTTATAAGAAAAACTTTGGCTAATAAATATGGAGCTAATGTTGCAGATTCCGTTTCCATACTTTATGGTGGTAGCGTAAAACCAAATAATGCACAAGAAATTTTTTCTAAACCAGATGTAGATGGTGGACTAATTGGAGGAGCCTCACTTAAAGCTGAAGACTTTTTTGCGATTGTGAATGCGTTTTAAAATTGAATATTCCTATTTACATAGCTTACTATTTTAAAGTAAACCCTTTGCAACCTGCAGTTGAAATCTTAATTGCAGAATTGGGTTATGAAGGTTTTGAAAGTTTTGTTGAAACTGATGAAGGTGTTACAGCTTATATTCAAAAAGACGAATGGCATGATAATATTATGAAAGATATTCAAATTTTGAATTCAGGTGAATTCCAAATATCATACACCTTTGAAGAGATAGAACAAACCAATTGGAATGAAGAATGGGAAAAGAATTTCAATCCCATTATTGTTGATGATATTTGTGCTGTTCGTGCACCTTTTCATGAGAAATTCAACACCAAGTATGAAATAGTTATCGAGCCTAAAATGAGTTTTGGCACAGGTCACCATGAAACCACACATATGATGATTCAGCATATTTTAAAAAATGATTTTACAAACAAAACAGTTTTAGATATGGGTTGTGGTACAGGTGTTTTGGCTATTCTTGCAGAAAAAAAAGGAGCAAAATCTGTAGATGCCATTGATATTGATAATTGGTGCTACATAAATAGTTTAGAAAATGTAGAACGAAATAATTGTAATCATATTACTGTTCTTGAAGGTGATGCTAACTTACTTAACGGAAAACATTATGATGTTATTATTGCCAACATAAACAGAAACATTTTACTTGAAGATATTAAGGTGTATGCAAATTGCTTAGATAAGAACGGAATATTGTTTTTAAGTGGGTTTTACAGTTCAGATATTTCTTTCATTGAGGCCGAATGTAACAGGTTTATGTTAAAATTGGACGAAAAAACTGAAAAAAATAACTGGGTTGCCTTAAAATTTTTAAATTAGAGGTAAAACAATAAGAAGTGAGTACAAAACATAAACATTCTGAAGAACTACTTGTCAATCAAAAAGAAAAATCTTTAAATGAAATTGTTTTATATAATGATGAAGTCAATACATTTGACCATGTTATTGAAACACTCATTGCTGCATGTGATCATACACCAGAACAAGCTGAACAGTGTTCTTTAATAGTACATTATAAAGGCCAATGTACTGTAAAGACAGGAGAGTATAAAGATTTAGAACCCAGATGTACTTTATTGCTCGACGCTGGTTTGAGCGCAGAAATTATCTGATTTAAGAAGATTGTAATTCCAATGATACTATAAAGTTGTCGGACATATATAGTCTGTAACAGGCAGATTGGTATTTTTAATGGCAGAAAAGCCGCCTTCAACATTTGTTAATTGGTCAAACCCACGAGCTTTTAAAATTGAGCCTGCAATAACAGAACGATAACCGCTGGCACAATACAAATAATATTTATTGGTTTTGTTAATGGTGTTCATGTTGTCATTGATAAAGTCTAATGCAAAATGTTCTGCATTTTCTAAATGAGTACTTTTAAATTCGCCTTCTTTTCTAACATCCAGAACATTTAAGCTTTGAGATGTTGTTCTTTTTTCAAATTCATTAGCTGAAATTGATTCTAATGTTTCGGTGTCTTTACCTGCTTCTTTCCAAGCTTTTATTCCACCTTCTAAATAACCCAAAGTATTGTCATAACCAACACGAGATAATCTTGTGACTGCTTCTTCACTTTTTCCTTCAGGAACCACAAGAATAATTGGTTGTTTTAAATCTGTAATTAAGGCTCCAACCCATGGTGCGAAAGAGCCATTTAAACCAATAAAAATAGAATTAGGGATGTGTTCTTTTACAAAATCTTCTTGGTGTCTTACATCAAGAACTAGAGCTTCTTCATGATTGGCCAATGCTTCAAAATTTTCAGGGCCTAAAGGGTTGTTACCTGTTTTTAAAACCTTTTCAAAAGTTTCATAACCTGTTTTATTAAGCATTGCATTTTTTGCAAAATACTGTGGAGGAGGAGCAATGCCTTCAAGCACTTCTTTTACAAATTCAGCTTCAGTCATATCTTCTCTTAAAGCATAGTTTGTTTTCTTTTGTTCGCCAATAGTGCCAACAGTTTCATTGCTTAAATTTTTACCACAAGCTGAACCAGCACCGTGGGCAGGATATACAATAACATCATCCTCAAGAGTCATAATTTTATCTCGTAAAGAATGATAAAGCATTGATGCCAAATCTTCTTTTGTTAAATCAGATTTTATAGCCAAATCCGGTCTTCCTACATCACCAAGAAACAATGTGTCTCCAGAAAAAATAGCATAATCTTTACCTTTTTCATCAATTAACAAAAATGTTGAAGACTCCAATGTGTGTCCTGGTGTATGCAATACTTTAATAGAAATGTTACCTAGCTTAAATGTTTCATTATCTTTTGCCTCATGTATTTTGTAGTTTGTTGTAGCTCCAGGACCAAAAACAATAGTAGCTCCAGTTTTTTTGGCTAAATCTACATGTCCTGAAACAAAATCAGCATGAAAATGTGTTTCAAAGACGTACTTTATTTTGGCATTTTCAGAATTTGCTTTGTCAATATATATTTGTGTCTCACGCAAAGGGTCAACAATTGCAACTTCTCCTTCAGACTCTATATAATAAGCTCCTTGAGCAAGACAACCTGTATATATTTGTTCAATTTTCATAGTAAATATTTATTTGGTTCAAAGATACTAAATCTCATTTTTTTGTTTGTTACTATTGTTACAATGGATTAAAACAATTCTTTATAAATAATGTAAAAAGACATAACTAAAATAAACCAACCAAAACCATGTTTCAATTTTTTACTGCTTATAAATTTTGATATGTAGATACCAATAAAAATACCCATGATTGATACTGTTGTAAAAACAATCAAGAAGACCCAATCAATTTCTAGATTGTGCAAATCCCCTAAAAAGCCAATTAATGATTTAACTGCTATTATTAAAAGTGATGTCCCAATTGCTTTTTTCATGGGTAGTTTAGCTAAAACAACTAATGCAGGAATAATTAAAAATCCACCACCAGCACCTACCAACCCTGTAAGTATTCCAACAACTATTCCTTCAACAGCAATAAGGGGATAGTTATAAATAATGATTTGGCCTTTTACATTTTTGGTTTTTCTTTTTATTATCATAGAAATTGAAGCCAATAACATAATAATGGCAAAAAAGACCATGATAAATGTATTTTTACTTACGTCAAAATCACCAATGGTTATAACTACTTCAGGAATTGCAGGTACAATAAAACGCCTTGTTAAATACACAGCTATAAATGCAGGAATAGAAAAAATGATGGCGGTTTTTACATGGACTAATTTCTTTTTAAAGTTTTGGAATGTTCCGAAAATAGATGTGATTCCAACAACAAATAAAGAATAAGCTGTTGCAGTTACAGGATTAAGGCCAATTAAATATACCAAAACAGGAACAGTGAGGATAGAACCGCCACCACCTATCAATCCAAGAACTAAACCAACAATAAGTGCTCCAACATAACCTAAAATTGAATTTACTTCCATATTAATGAGGTAACTTGTCTTTTAAAACGCCATACAAATAAGTTCCAAATATGGCTGCCATTATTACAATTAAAACAGAAAATGCACCTGTACCTACTAAAATATACATTGGTCCAGGACAAGCGCCAGACATCGCCCAGCCTAGTCCAAAAATAGAGCCACCAATAATATAACGTAAAAATCCTTTATCTTTTAGGGGTACTCTCATTTGTGACCCTTCAATATTTTTAAACTTATATTGTTTTGTTATCAATAATAGAACAATCCCTGTTGCTACTGCTGTACCTATAATGCCATACATGTGGAAAGATTCAAATCTGAACATTTCATAAATACGATACCACGACACAGCTTCAGATTTTACTAAAACTATTCCGAACAAAATTCCAATAGTAAAAAATTTAAAATATTTCATCTTTTAAAAAATTATTGGAAAAATTAAATGTATCATAATTAAGCCACCAATGAAAAATCCAATTACAGCTATGAGTGATGGTAATTGTAAACTACTTAAACCAGTGATGGCATGACCAGATGTACAACCGTTTGCATAGCGAGTACCAAATCCAACTAAAAATCCACCAATTGTGAGAATTAAAATTCCTTTAATACTAAAAACAGAATTCCAGCTATAAATTTCTGGAGGAAGCAAAGATTTGCCAACATCATTAAATCCTAATTGATTAAGATTTTCTATGGTTTCAGGATTTAAATCAATATTAGTTGGAACAGATAAGAAAAAATGAGCTATGAATCCACCCAGAACAGCACCTAAAACCACTATAAGATTCCATTGATGTTCTTTCCAATTGAAATTAAAAAAAGGAACTTTTCTACCAGCTCCTCCAATGGCACAGATTGTTTTTAAATTAGAGGACATTCCGAATGTTTTTCCAAAATATACCAGAAAAAACATGACCAAAGCAATAAGAGGACCAGAAATGTACCATGGCCAAGGTTGTAAAATAATTTCCATAATTAAATTTGATGCAAATGTATTGGTTGATATTTTATCACTGTGTAATAAATGTTACTTAAAAACTTAAAACTTTTATTTTGTTTCGGCTGATTGATATTTTATTTTCATTTTCCAGTTGTTTTAATAACCTTGAGACTACTACTCTTGATGTATTCAAATCTTCAGATATTTGTTGATGTGTAATACTTAAAGTTTCAGAAGCATTTAATTTTACTTGATCTACTAGGTATTTAAATAATCGTTCATCCATTTTCAGGAAAGCCAGTGTATCAATAGTTTCAAGCATTTCATTAAACCTTATTTCATAACTCTGCATAATAAAAGTTCGCCAACTATCATTATTTCTAAACCATTCAGCCATATATTGTATTGGTATCATGATTATTGTTGAATCTTTGTCTGCCACAGCTCTAATTTTGCTTTTTGCTTTTCGCATACAGCATGATAACGACATAGCACAAGTATCTCCAGGTTCTAAAACATACAATAACAAATCATGACCTTTATTGTCTTCTCTTAAAATTTTAATGTTTCCTTCAACCAATAAGGGAATGAAATTAAGTTCTTGACCTATGTCCATAATGATATCTTCCTTATTGAAATGTTTGACTTGACCTACTTTTAATATAGCTTTTAAAAGTTGTTCATCAAATATATAACTAAACCTATTGAGGAATTGTTCGTTATTCATAGCTCAAAAATAGGGATTTACAATTTTGGAATAAATTGTTTGGTCATTTTTTAATAAAAGCATTATATTTGCGTCCCATTTTAAGGGCCTCGTGGCGCAACTGAATAGCGCATCTGATTACGGCTCAGAAGGTTGCAGGTTTGAATCCTGCCGAGGTCACCAAAGAACAAATCCAACATGCTGAAATTTAGCTTGTTGGATTTTTTGTTTTTCACTTTGGTTAAAGTTTCTTTCATTTGCTATAATTAAAAAGTCATTATAAATGAAAAAACTGTTTCTATTATTCGC
>DATGBV010000285.1:0-6153 GCA_035312485.1 Flavobacteriaceae bacterium
GCTAGTATAAGCCTAATTACGAAAGTCCAAGCGGACTTTCTATCTGTAATTTATTTACTAAATTTAGTGCTTAAAACACGTTATAGTTCTCCTCTTTTTCTATATAAAGTTATTTAATGCAAACTAAAGAAACACGTTACTTGCAATGCGAAAAACTAATTTCCATAAATGAACAATGACCAACTCTTAAACTATGTACAAAACTTTGTATCACTGAATGAAGACGAAGCATTGGAGTTTCGTTCCAGCTTTAAAGAGGTCAAAGTCAAAAAAAGACAATTCATTGTACAACCAAATTTTACGGATAGACACAGAAATTTCGTGGTAAAAGGTGCTTTTAGGACCTATGCTATATCGGATGAAGGACAAGAACACACACTTCAATTTGCGATTGAAAATTGGTGGGTTTCAGACTTCAATAGCTACATTTACCAACATCCAGCAACACTTTTTATTGTTGCTCTTGAGGATAGTGTTATCCTACAATTAGAATATGAAAGAGAACAAGAATTAAAAGCATCCAACCATAAATTTGAAACCTTTTTTCGGATAATGGCAGAAAAAGGCCTCGCCTTTGAACATAGACGAATATTGTTCAATCTTATACACTCGGCAGAAGCTCGATATGAAAACTTTTTGTTGAACTTTCCAAATTTCGTTCAGCGTGTACCTCAATACGCATTGGCATCCTATTTAGGAATGTCAACAGAGTTCCTGTCAAGAATCAGAAATAAAAAAACCTAACAGAAAAGTTGAACTACATCAACTTAATTTCTTGATTTACTTCATTTTTATTGACTTGCTATTGATAGATATTTGTGCTGTCAATATTGGCAAACAATTTAAATGAACTAAAATGGAACAATCATTAAATGAAATTTTATCGTCAAAGAACGAGATGGTAAAAAAAGGGCAAATTGTCGATGCTACTGAAAAATACTTTGCCTCAAACGCTAAAACTACAGATTTTGACGGCACAGTAACTAACGGTAAATCCGAAATGCTAACAAAAATGCAAGGTTTTGCAGGTGCACTAGCCAACGTGAATGGAATAACTTTGCATCACACTTCACTCAACGGAAATGTTTCTTATTCCGAATTTACTTTTGATTTTGATATGAAAGACGGAAGTAAAATACTATGGCACGAAATTATCCGTTCGGTCTGGGAAAATGGAAAAATCGTTGAGGAACAGTACTTTAAATCTTAAACTGAAACTAATATGAAATTCATAACAAAAACAATGCACGCTTATCTGGATTATCCAGTAGCTGTTGCATTAATGGCATTACCATTTGTATTAGGATTGGGAAGTACTCATTCTCTTGCATTGCAACTTTCAGTTACGGCAGGAATTGCTGCCTTTATATTAACCCTACTTACCGATCATCATTTAGGTGTTTATCGTATTATTCCCTACAAAGGACATTTAATAGTTGATGGACTGGTTGGTCTTGTATTTGTCATAGTACCTTTTATCTTTTCTTTTAAAGGTGCAGATGCATACTATTATTGGATAATTGGTGCAACTGTACTAACGGTAGTTGGTTTACATAAACCAGAAGCAAGAACAAAGATTAAAAACTTAAATAAATAATTCTCAAATTAAAACACAGTAAAAAAAACTCCCAACACCAGCTACAGTTTCTTTGTTGTGTTTTTATTTGAAAGCGATTAAAAAAATAAAAACTACAGTAGACAACATTATGTATATTTTATTTTGTCTTTACTAAAATATATGGCTGTAAGAAATTTATCCATATTTTTACCTCAACAAAACACGCTTAAGCTAAAACATACATTCAACGTTGTCAGTAATTAGGGTAACAAGATAATATTATAACTTTAGTAGTATAAATTAAATGAAAGAAACACCGTTCACTCCTAAATTATTCTCAATAATAAATGGTGGAATCACAAGAGAACAAGTACTAAAAGATATTACAGCTGGACTGATTGTCGGTATAGTTGCGCTTCCTCTTGCCATTGCGTTTGCTATAGCTTCGGGTGTTTCACCAGACAAGGGACTAGTAACTGCAATAATAGCCGGGCTGATAATTTCGGTGTTAGGCGGGAGCCGTGTTCAAATTGGTGGTCCTACAGGTGCATTTATTGTAATTGTTTATGCAATTGTGCAGGAATATGGTGTTAACGGACTTACGATTGCTACATTCATGGCTGGTTTTATTTTAATTGCAATGGGATTGGCACGAATGGGAAGTCTATTAAAATACATTCCATATCCACTCATTGTTGGCTTCACAAGCGGTATTGCCGTTATTATATTTTCTTCCCAGATAAAAGACTTCTTCAGTTTACCTATCCAAACTGTTCCGGCTGATTTTATTGATAAATGGAAAGTTTATGCCATGAATTTCGGCCAGGTAAACTGGATAGCTGTTGGAATTGCCGTATTCACAATATTAATTGCATTTAACTTTCACCGAATAACATCAAAGGTTCCAGGCTCTATAGTTGCCATCCTTTTAAGCACTACTGTGGTATATTGTTTAAAACTTCCGGTATCCACTATTGAATCGACTTTTGGAGATATCCCAAATCACATTTCCTTACCAACGGTTCCACACATAGATTATGAAACTGTAAAAGCACTGATACAACCTGCTTTTGCCATTGCACTGCTCGGTGGGATAGAATCGCTGCTCTCCGCTGCTGTAGCGGACGGTATGATAGGTGGGCGACACCGTTCCAACGCAGAGCTTGTGGCACAAGGAACGGCTAATTGCTTTTCAGCCATGTTTGGCGGAATACCTGCTACAGGAGCCATTGCCCGTACTGCTACAAATGTTAAGAACGGAGGACGTACACCTATCGCAGGAATTACTCACGCCATTATACTGCTACTCATCATGCTATTGCTTGCTCCTTTGGCTAAACTAATTCCAATGGCCTGTCTTGCAGGTATTCTAATGGTTGTCGCTTACCACATGAGCGAATGGCAACAATTCAAATCATTGCTTAAAGGAAATAAATTAGATGTTCTAATACTACTGGTCACTTTTTTTCTAACTGTTGTCTTTGACCTAGTAATTGCCATTGAAGTTGGCATTGTACTTTCAAGTTTTGTTTTGATGAAGCGAATGAGTGAATCGTTGAAAATTAAAAATGCTACTGACATGTTTTCAGAGCAGAATGGTAGTTCTGAAAAATTATTTGAAGATGAGTTGCCTAAACTACCAAAGGGTGTTGTTATGTTTGAAATAAGTGGAGCTTTATTCTTTGGAGCAGCTCAAACTTTTCAGGATACCATTAATAGTATGCAGGACAATCCAAAGGTGCTGATATTGAGAATGCGGAATGTACCATTCATTGACGCTACAGGGATTTACCGTCTTAAAGAAATGATAAAACAGTTTACTTATCAAAAAGTCAGCATTGTACTCTCTGGAGTAAATCGACAGGTAAAAGAGGATTTAGAAAAAGCCAACATTTATATCGTTCTTAATAAGGACAATTTACTCGACAATATTGATGAATCGTTGAAGAAAGCAAAAGAAATATTAAAACAAGAATAACTGCTGCCAACAAAACTTAAACCGCATTTATAACGCAGTTTAGCCAAAACGTTAGCAACAAGCTGAAAAATAATACTGTAGATGATAGATAGAAAGAGAAATAAAGCAAATAATAAGTTAGTATTTAAATTATTTTTCGGTGTTTTGTTCGTTTGCAATAGTTTATATGTAAATGCACAGGACTATATATTATTATGGCCTAAAAAGGAAATGCCAAATTCTCTGGGTAAAAAAATAGAGAGAATTGAAGAACGAGAACGTGTCACACAAATTGATGTTCCAGAAATGTATGCTTTTTTTACTTCGAAAGAAGAAAATAAAGGAAGTGCAGTATTGATTTTCCCTTCTGGAGGATATCAAAAACTGACCTATAATATTGCAGGAATTCAATTGGCTAAATGGTTTAATACTTTTGGAGTAAATGCATTTGTAGTCATGTATAGGTTGCCAACATCTCCCGATTTGAAAGACCCAATTTATGGTCCAATAATGGATGGACAACGTGCATTGAAAATTGTAAGAGCAAATGCTAAAAAGTGGGGCATTAATCCCAATAAAATAGGTGTTATGGGATGTTCTGCCGGAGGAGGTCTTGCAGCAAATATGGCAACTTTAACAACTGATTATTCAATAATTGGAGATGCTTTAGATAATATTGACATTACTCCAAATTTTCAAATTCTAATATCGGGAGCAATTAGTATGTCTGAAAATGCACATAAAGGAAGTCACGATGCGTTATTGGGGAAAGATGCAACAGAAGAAAATGAAAAACGCTTTTCAGGCGAGTTAAATGTAACAAAAAAAACGCCTCCTGCTTTTATTATCTGTGCTGCAAACGACCCAGTAGTGAATCCGTTAAATAGCATTCATTATTTTGAATCCTTGCAAAAAACAGGTGTTCCTGCAGCATTACATATTTTCCCTGAAGGAGAGCACTCAATTGCATTACGCAATAATCCCGGATCAACAAATTTATGGACAGAGTTGTGCGAAGCATGGATGAAACATCTTGGTTTATTAAATTAGTTGCTGAAACTACGCAATGAAATGATAAACAAACACGTTGTAAACAGTTTTTGAATTGTAACATTTGCTATGATATAATCGTCTATACAAAAAGCATAAATTTATGAAAGATAAAATCTTATTATTTCTAATAATCTCATTTTTGCCTATCCATTTTTTTGGACAAACCAATGGTGAAATATTGTCAACTGACAAAGTTACTTTTCCACTATATAACGAGATTAAGAATATTTCTGAATATTGTAGTAAAGATGAATATGAAGCTGCAATTAATGACAAGGATATCTCTTTTGAGAAGATAACTTACTACAGCGATTCATTAAAAGTAAAGGCTTACTATATAAAGCCTATCCATAATTCAAATGAAAATTCACCGATTATAATTTTCAATAGAGGTGGTTTAATTAGAAATGATATTGGCTACGTGTATGCGTCATTGTTCAAAAAATTTATAGACAATGGATTTGTAGTTATTGCACCAGCGTTGAGAGGAAGCGAAGGAGGAGAAGGAAAGGACGAAAATGGAGGAAAAGACTTGGATGACATAATGAATATCTTACCATTACTTAAAAATCTAAAGTCAATAGATATATCCGACATTTTTATGCTTGGTGAATCAAGAGGAGGATATATGACATTTTTAGCCGCACGAAAAAATTTCCCTATGAGAGCAATAGCTACTGTAGGTGCAATTACGGATATGGAACTTTATTTAAAGAACAATCCATCTATTGAAGCTGTAGCAGAACAAATTTGGCCTGATTTTAAATCAAACAGAAGTCAAATATTAGACGAACGATCTGCAATAAAATGGGCTGATAAAATAAATACGCCTACTTTAATCATGCATGGTAATAATGACCAATCGGTAAACCCAATTCACAGCCTAAATCTGGCAGAAAAATTTCAATCTTTAGGAAAAGAATATGAATTAGTGATTATTAATAAAGGAAATCACATCTTATCAGGCTCATCTTCCAATCAAAGGAATGAAACTATAATTAAATGGTTTAAACAACATTTATAAAACTATTTACAACACCGGCTATAATCCATTGGTAGTTCTAGCCTACATACAAAAATCCTCTCACATTTTCTATTCGGTTTGTATTTGCTAAATTAGTTGCTTAAACAACGCAACAAAACCATAGTATTCGAACTATAATTAAAATGAAAGAAAACGACAGAATAAAACAAGCAATTATTGACTTTGTAAAAGGTGGAGATAATAGTGACGTTGAACTTTTGGATAATGTACTTCACAAAGAATTTCGAGTTACCAATAACGGATTTATGGGAACTTCGGGAATTACCATAATCGACAAAAACGACTATCTAAATAAAATTAAAAGCGGCGTTTTTGGTGGTTTACCAAGAAAAATGAAAATTGAGGAAATTGACCAAAGCGGAATTATTGCTTCTGTAAAATTGCGAATTGAAAGTTCAGAAAACGATTTTATTTCATACAATTCGCTCGTTTTGGATACAGACAACAAATGGAAAATAATAAATAATCTTGCAGTTGTAAAGGCTAAAAATGAGTAGAAAAAAATGACAAAGATTGTTTCAAGTCCTAATTGTGGGAACT
>DATGBV010000286.1:0-4063 GCA_035312485.1 Flavobacteriaceae bacterium
AAGGGAAAGAGCAAAAAACTGGCATTGATAGCTGTTGCAAATAAACTATTAAAACAGGCGTTTGCCATTGCTAAATCAGGAAGGCCATACGATGAAAACTTTGTTTCAAGATTAGTCTAAAAAGACTTGTTTTTTAACTCAGTTCTTTGTTGGCGGTTCGTTTTAAAGTCTTTGAGTTTCTTAAGTCTAATTGAGACCATTATAATCCACAATATCCAAATACCTATGAAAAAACGCTGATAAAGGCCAGGATATCCATTGTCTTCAACAATATCTTCTCGGATCATAAGAAAAAGCATTAGTGCAAGAACAGGAGTCATCAGCATTGAATAATTAGCGAGGTCTTTCCAATTATCCATTCTTCGAAATTTGAATCCTGCAATCAGAGGAAGTAGGATGATACAAATAAATGCGGGCAATCCAACTATGTTATGTAGAAAAGATTTATGAGATTCAGGATCCAAAGAATGCCCTGGAAAAACACCAGAAAAGAAAATGCCTAATCCAATAATAAGCTGCAATATTAGCATAGCAACTGAAGATCTTTCCATGCCCTTGAAAATAGCAATTGCCAATAGCGAGATGCTAAATCCAAATTGAAAGAAATTAATTCGTTGCACATATGGATTTGGAGCTTCAATGGCTCCAAGATCACTTATAAAGTTGGTTAAGTGAGAATAGTCAGGATTGAGTAATCCCATCAGTATGATTAGCATAATCCAAACAATTGGAGACACTATACCAAGCATTGCTCCATTACGAACAAAATTAGAATCAGTCTTATTACTTGAATTCATATCCTTGATATTGTTTTTATAATGACCGCCAACGGTTTTGTATATGATACGTTGCGTGTGTAAGCAACTAATTTAGCAAATAAAAACCGAATAGAAAATCCGAGAGGATTTTCGTAAGTAGGCTAGTACTAGCAATGGATTATATACGTTGTTGTAGGTAGTTTTTTATATATCTGGAGTCCAACCAGTTTTTAATTTAACTATTAATTCAGATATCTTATTTTCATAATCAACGTCGGTAAGATTGATGCAAACGACCTTATTTAATTCAACATTATCTTCATTCGCCAAATAGGTAGCAAACCAAAACTCTTCTTCAAAATTTTCACTCCATACAGTCATTGGCATATCATCCATATTTTCAGGGATAAGTTCTTTGCCAGTTTTAAAAAGTCTAATCAAATATTGATCATCAAAGAGATCATCGATTTTTGTTCCACCAGAACCAGTACCACAAACATATCTTACGTTATGGTCAAAACAGATTACACTTAATTCATAAATTTCATTAGTTTGCTCAATATCAGCAATAGCAAGAAGAATCCAATTGTCATTGGGTAATTTACCTTTTAAAATACTAAAGTCAGTCGTCTTAATGTATTCTACATCTCTATTATTAATTTTCCCTAGTTTAATCATTTAGTGAAATTACCTACAACGTTTATGTGTAAGGAACGTTGCGTGTTTGAGTGCGAGGATTTTCCGAAGGAAAATCGGAAGCAAGCAAACAAAGCAACGACCAAACGATTGAACTAAAATAAGCAATGTTTTTTACACGGTGTTGTGTGTAGTTTTTTTATTCAGTTTCATATTCCGATTTGTATAATTCTAAAAACTTTGAAGTCAGAAGATTAATTTCCTTTCTCTTTTTTAGTTTAAAGTCAATAAATACAATCAGAAAGGGTACAACGAAAAACGGTATAGGTAAAAACCAATTCCCATAGACAACAGAAACTATTGTGAAAATAATTCCGATACCGATTGCAACTTTTACGGCAATGTTCATCGGGAATTTGAAGTCAAAATCCAATTCAAATTTATTTTCGCTGTTTAGAATTCCTATTATTCTATGATTATAACTCCAATTAAAAGGTCCGTGTTTTCTGCTTAATTCTATTCTATTGGAATTTATATTTCCATCATAAAATCCGTTCAGAATTAATTTATTCAGAATATTAAATGATTTCTCATTATTTGAAATGGTTTCTGTCATTTCTCAAATTACACACAACGGTTTTGTGTATGATTAGTTGCGTGGTTAAGCAACTAATTTAGCAAATAAATCACAGATAGAATATTCCGCAGGAATGTTCGTAAGTCGGCAGTGACCTAGCAATTAATTATACACGGTGTTGTACGTAGTTTTTTTAATTTAATAAATACGCTAATATTATTGCAATCGAAATATAAAATATCATTCCAAATATTCTCAATTCAGACGCTTGTTTAATTTTACGTTCAAATCCGAATTTTTTAAATCGTTCTATTTCAGATTCATTAAAGTCGGTGTTTTTCCCTCTGTTAAGTTTGGCAAAACCAATTGGAATAAAAAAGAAACTTAAAGCTTCTGAATTACTCAAAGGTGCATTTTTACGTTTTTCGGCGTTTTTTTGTTCGAGGTTCATTCAGCAGTAATTTATTTCGGTTCAAGTTCATAACTCTTTAAAATTCCAGTATATAATTCCCACTCAATATCTTTTCCGTTTGTTATTTCAATCGGCAGTTTTTTAAATTCCGATAAAGCTTTATTAATCCGTTTTAAGAATTCAGGTACAGATTTCGTGTAGAAAATCGATGAGCGAATTCCGTCGTGAGTATAAACAATTGTCAATACAGACTGTAAGTCCGATTCCAAATTTTCAATCAGCGCATCTTCCACTTTTTGCATAAAGATATTCTCTTCAGGCGTTGGGATTCCGTTTTCAGTTTCCGTCTCAAATGTCCAAACGAATTCAACGTGTTCCGTGTATTGTTTTGAGTCAATAAAATTCTTTAAATGCTGTCTTCCACGAATAATTACTGGCTTTCCATTGTTTTCGGTTTCTCCGCCAAACCAAGAGTCATTCAGTTCCAATTTATTCTCTTTTGATTGAGAAAATAAAGAACCAAAATTCAGTATTAATATTAATGGTAAAATGCTTTTCATCGATTTGGTCAAATTACGTACAACGTTGATGTATAAGGAAAGTTGCGTGTTTGTGTGCGAGGATTTTCCGAAGGAAAATCAGAAGCTAGCAAACGAGCAACTAACTTTGGTTTAGCTAAAACTAGCAATTTTTTTTATACGGTGTTAGCGGTAGTTTTTATTATTTCGTATTCTGTATGTTCTTATTATATTTTCTAATTCTCTGTGCGTTACATTCAGAGAGTCTATTTTTATTTTTTCAAATTCGTCTTTATCGTAGAAATAAGTCAGATAGGATTTAGCTGATTTTCCATAACCTTCTTGAACAACTTCTTCACTTTCAATATTTGACCAATTTTTAAATTCCACGTTTTTAGTTTGGATTCCTTTCGAGTCAATTATTATTTTTGGTTTGGTATCGAATGCTTTTCGAAGTTCCTTTATTGTGCTGTAAAGTCCAATTCCAGTCATAATTGCACCCAAAATATATTGCTTGGTTTCTCCTTTAGTGAAAAAAAAAAATCCTACTCCAATTATTAAAATCGAAACTCCGAGTTCAAAATAGTTATGGGTTTTCGAATAGTGAATTTCCATTTTAGGCGGAAGAGAATAATCTTCTCTATATTCATCTTCTTGCTCAAATTTCTTTTCAAGGTCTTTAAGCTTCTTCTTATCCTCGGTATTTCTGATTTCCGTTTTTTCGAAAATATTTTCGTCATTCCAAATCAATTTTTCTTGGATAGCTCTTTTCTTTAATTCGTGCACGTTTCTCACATTCTCAAATGCCCAAATTCTCCATTTGGTAATCATAAAACTCCAAATTAACCAAGCTAAAACAAACCCTATTAAAAAAGCTATTCCAATTCCCCATCCAGGAATTAAATTATGTTTTGATAAGTATAAAGCCAAAGCTGGACAGCCAATAATTGCGATAAATACAGGAACGTTCACAATCAAATGTCCTCTTTTTATGGCTTTATCAACTGTTATTTGTTCTCTCATTCAGATTTGTGTTCAAATTACCGCTAACGGTTGGTGTATGGTTTGTTGCTCTGCACAAAGTTAGCTAAAATAGCCATGCCATGGTTCAGCCGCGAGGATTTTCCGATTAGGAAAATCAGAAGCAATGAACTATACACTT
>DATGBV010000287.1:0-3736 GCA_035312485.1 Flavobacteriaceae bacterium
CTGCCGAGGTCACCAAAGAACAAATCCAACATGCTGAAATTTAGCTTGTTGGATTTTTTGTTTTTCACTTTGGTTAAAGTTTCTTTCATTTGCTATAATTAAAAAGTCATTATAAATGAAAAAACTGTTTCTATTATTCGCGGTCTATACTTTATTATTTAACTGTAAAAACAACGAAAATTCATACAAAATTGAGCAATCGATTGTGCAACAGGACTATTTCAACAATCCGATCCTGGCTGGATGGTATCCAGATCCCAGTATTACGGATGATGGCAAAGGCAATTATTATATGGTTTGTTCAACTTTTGCCTACTATCCAGGAATACCAATTTTTCATAGTAAAGACCTTGTTAATTGGAAACAAATAGGTAATGTATTAGATAGACCTGAACAATTAGACTTGGAAGGTTTTGGAGTTTCCAGAGGAATTTTTGCACCAGATATAAGTTATAATGATGGCATATTCTATGTTACTAGTACATTAGTAGATGGTAAAGGCAATTTTGTGGTGACCACAAGGGATCCAGCTGGAAATTGGTCAAGCCCAGTTTGGCTCCCTGAAGTTAGTGGCATTGATCCTGGATTATTTTTTGATGACGAAAAAGCATACCTTGTTTATAATAGTGATGCTCCAGATAACAAACCATTATATGAAGGCCATAGAACTATAAGGTTAATTGAATTTGATAAAGATAGTTTGAAGACAATTAGAGAAAACAGGATTATAGTTAATGGAGGAGTTGATATTTCAGAAAAGCCTATTTGGGCAGAAGGACCTAGAATTTATAAACTTAATGGTTATTATTATTTGATGACAGCTGAAGGAGGCACAGCTGTTAATCATTCAGAAGTTATTTACAGAACTAAAAATATTGATTCAAGTTTTGTTCCATACAAGAATAATCCAATCCTTACACAAAGAAATTTAGATCCTGACCGAGAGAATCCTATAACGTCGGCTGGTCATGCAGATATTGTACAGCATCCAAATGGAGAATGGTATGGTGTGTTTCTTGCTTGCCGTGATTACGGAAATAATAATTATAACACAGGGCGTGAAACTTTTTTAGCGCCTGTAAAATGGGTTGACAACTGGCCAGTTTTCGACCTTAAAGGAGAAAAAATCAAATATCAATACACATTACCCGAAGGTGTGGAAATTAACCACGATTTATTTCCGTTAAATGGTAATTTCACATTTAAAGATGAGTTTGATAAAGACACACTTAATTTTAATTGGATGTTTTTAAGAACAGTAAATGACAAATGGTATAGTTTATCAGATGATAAATTAGTTTTAAAAACCCGTCCTGAAACTATTTCTGGAAAATCGAACCCTAGTTTTATTGGCCATAGGCAACAACATTTAAAATGTGAAGCGAGTGTATCAATGTCTTTTAAGCCTGTATCTGAAAGCGAACAAGCAGGATTGGTAGCGTTTATTGATGAAGATAATTACTATTATATTAATGTGTCTTCAAAAGATAATCAGCCTATTGTGCAACTAATAAAAGGATTAAAGGGTGATAACAAAGGAGAGGTTATTGCTTCAAAGCAAATTAGCTTGGTTAGAGACAACATTCAATTAAAAATACAGGCTGACAAAGACATCTATAATTTCTACTACAAGAATGAGGAAAGCTGGAAAACATTAGCCGAAAAATTGAGTGCGGAATATTTAAGTCCAACTTACGACGGTTTAGATTTTGTTGGAGTAACATTTGCGCTTTACACAACTTCTAATAATAAGCAAAGTGATAATAAAGCGTTCTTTAATTGGTTTGAATATGTTGGGAATGATGATGTTTTTAATTAATGATTAACTAAAATTAATTTTTAATCATCATAGTATATAAACAAAGAAAATAAAGTATAAAAAATGGAAAAACAGTTGCCATTTGCTTTTTTTAACTTATATCTTTTTAAACTGCAAAAGGGTTTTTGCTAAAATTCACTGAAAAAGTGTTAAAATACTCAACAAAAGACTATTGTTTTTTTAAAGAAAAATTACAATTTAAATAACTGATATACAATTGTATAAATAGTTCTACTACTATGTATATAAATTAATAATATCAAAAACAAAAAAAAATATTACGCAATCGATTGCACAATATAAATAATTATGTATATTTATAATATCAAAAAATAAGATGTATTTTTTTATGTATATCGCAAGAATTTAACTAACAATTCTCATTCTTTACAATTGTGACCAAATATTTATTGAAAAAGGTTTTTTTAGGATTTCATGTCTTTTTGAAGTGCATATCCTTACATGCATTTTGCAAATTCAATGCTTTAGAAACTTTTGTTTTGCTAAATAAGAATTAACCAATTTAATTTTATTAAATCAATTATTATGACTAACAAATTATTTAATGTAAACAAATTAAAAGGCATTAGGTCAATATGTCTTTTAGTTTTATTATTAATGTTTACATCTGTGACGTATTCGCAAATTAATGTTTCAGGAACAGTTTCTGATGTTAATGGTCCTATACCAGGTGTTAACATAATAATACAAGGAACAAGCAGAGGTGTAGTGTCTGATTTTGATGGTAATTACTCAATTGACAATGTGCCAACAACTGCAACTCTTGTATTTAGCTATGTTGGCTACACTACTGTTCAGGTTCCTGTAAATGGAAGATCTCAAATTAACCAAACGCTACAAGTTGAGGCAAGCGCTCTCGATGAAGTTATTGTAATAGGTTATGGTTCTATGGAACGATCTAATGTAACAGGAGCAATTACAACTGTGCAAGCTGAAGAAATTGAAAAAGTGCCTGTCCCTAATGTTGTAGAGGCATTAAGAGGTCAAGTAGCCGGACTTCGAGTTACAAGAGGTAGTGGAGAACCTGGAACAGGTGTAAATTTCACCATAAGGGGTACTAATTCTTTAGGAGAAGGTTCAGGTTCTGTTGCTGATGCAAATCAACCAATTATTGTAATAGATGGTGTACCGTTACCTGGAGGCAATCTTAATGAAATAAATCCAGATGATATTGAATCTGTAAATGTTATTAAAGATGCTGGAGCAGGTGCAATTTATGGGTCGCAGGCTGCAAATGGTGTAATCTTAATCACTACTAAAAGTGGTAAACAAGGTAAACCTACAATTACTGTAAATGCTTCTTCTGCTATTAATGAAGTTGGAACCAGAGTCAATATTATGAATGGAGATGAATATATAAAGTATCTTTTTGATTCTGGACAAGGCACAACACTTGAAGGTGCATTACATGCCAATGAACTTGACAATTATATAGCTGGAAGATCTGTGGATTGGCAAGACGAAATGTTAATTCAAGGATTTACAACAAATGTAAATTTAGCAGTATCAGGAGGTTCAGAACAGTTAAGCTTTTATATTAATGGTGATATGTACCAAGAAACCGGTATTGTAACCGCATCAGATTATAACAGATATTCTTTTAGATTTAATGGTGAATATAGACCATCAGATAGGTTTAAGATTGGAGCTAGAGTTCAATTAACTCACAGTATTGCAGATGAAACAAGTGTAAGGTCTATTACAGATTTTAATGTTAATGGAGGTTTTGCACCATTCATTCCTATTTTCACGAATACACCACTAGGAGATTTATATCTACCTGACGGTTCATATGCCAAGTTCATTACAGACGATCAATTTCAAGTAAATCCATTTCATAGGTATAATGAATCGATAGTAGATAGAAAAATTACTAGATCATATGTCAATCCATAT
>DATGBV010000288.1:0-3345 GCA_035312485.1 Flavobacteriaceae bacterium
TGGAAACTAATCTAGTGTAAACTCTAATCTATAACTTGTGTAAACCATGTATCTTAACGAACAATAACACAATAATGAAAAAACTAATTCTTTCATATTTTATCTTCTTCTTTATTATAGCTGGGTGCTCTAAAATCATAACACTTCCAGAAGACGTCACAATTATTAGTAATGTGAATGTAGTCACTATGGATTCTGATACACTGCTTGCGAATCACTCAGTAATTGTACAAGGTGATTCGATATTGATGGTTATTCCTAACTCCAAAATTAAAATACCCGCTAAGGCGACTGTGATTGATGGTACAGGTAAATATCTAATGCCTGGTCTGGTAGATATGCATACCCACATTAGAGACACTTCAAACCTTTCAAAATATATCCGTTATGGCGTAACCACTGTCCGCGATATGGCAGGGAACATTGGAACCCCTCTGGCATGGAGAAACCAAATAATCGCTGGCAAACTTACTGGCCCAAGAATTATTGCAGCAAGTCCTTTTGTATCAAATGAAGATGGATTTCCAAAGAATGCTGAGACTATTGATTCTGCAAAGGCTTCCATAAGAGCATACCACCAAAAAGGATATGATTTGATAAAAGCGTTTAGGATGAGGCCCGAAATTTTCAAAGCTGTAATGCAAGAAGCAAATGCTTTGGGCATTACTGTTTCAGGGCACCTGCCAGACAGAGGAATCAGCCAAGCTCTTAAAGGAAATTACGATATCCCTATTGATATAGTGCTGGAATCAGGATTTAAATCAATTGAGCATTTAAATGAACTCATACTCAGCTCTTTCAGAGAAGAGTGGAACAATGTTAAAATGGAAAAGTTAGCAGCAAAAATTGCAAGTTCAAATACTGCTGTTACGACTTTGATAGGTACAGATATCATCATTGCATCCATTTTACAACCAGGTGGCGAAAAAATCGTTGACAGTTTGGCGAATGTAATCGAAAAAAGAGGAGTTGAGGGTGAACTAGAAGGATTTAAAAATCAAACGAACTTTATAATAAATAGCAGACCTCCAATTCCAGATGCCCTGTCAACCCGCGTACCTGAATTTACTTTTAAAATTTTAAGAGCACTGGATGAGGCAGGGGTTACCCTGTTAGCAGGAACAGACTCACACAACCCATTGTTTTATGCTGGTGAAAGCTTGCATTTTGAGTTGGAACAAATTGCCCGTGCAGGGTTAACACCTTATCAAGTACTTGAAATGTCTACTACTAATGCAGCAAAGTTTTTAGGCAAAAAAAATCAGTTTGGAAAAGTTGTGAAAGGCCTTAAAGCAGATATGATATTACTCGATCAAAACCCATTATTATCTATTAGTGCGACAAGGTCAATCAGAGGCGTAATGTTGAATGGAGAATGGTTCGAAATAGAGCAATTAAATTAAGCTGAAAGCATGTATAATTTTATAAAAATCAAAGGCTAACACTATGTAAAATGTATTGAAACGCAATTTACATTAAACGTTACCAGGCATATGGAAAATGGTGATAATCGAAACTAATTTGTTATTTTAACAGTTCAAAACCTATGGCAAAAAGTTTTACTTATATAAATACACCTATTAGCAAGAGTCTGCTAATAGGTGTATGTGTTTTCATGATACATTCTTGTGCAAAAAAGCAGCCTGCTAACAAAGAAAATGGCATATTGTATTTCGAAATTGATCAAAGTTCTGTACCTACATGGATATTAAATGAAGAGGAAGTAGCTTTTTCAGCATTAATCGATGAAAATAAATATCAACTTTTTTCTGTATCATTAGATAAAAACATTCGCCCTATTGAAACAAATGGTTATTCTGCACGATATCCAACGTATAGCAACAAGAAAGGTAAAATGTTGTTTATATCCAACCATTCTGGATTTGATGAAATTTACAGTATAAAATTAAATGGGGGAGATCTAACTCAAATCACAAACGATGGGTTTCGTAAAGAATACCAATCTATTTCCCCATCCGGTAGATATAACTTATTTATAAGACACCCCGATTCATTAAATAGTAGATCGGAATTATGTCTAATTGATTTAGTTTCCAAAAACATTGAAGTTTTAAACGCTGATCCACAAGGATATTTAGGTTGGCCAGCTTGGTCATCTAAAGAAGATAAAGTTTATTCCTATAAGTTAAATGGTCCTGATAGAAATAATATTATTGAAATAAATAAAGAAAACAAAGAAGTAAAATTTTTATTCGAAGATTCACTTGCAGATGCTTGGTGTCCTCAAATTTCGCCAAATGATAGTACCCTTTATTATTTATCAAATCCTTCCATAAATGGGCAATGGGGGAATAACTCACATATTAGAAAAAGAAAGATAGATGGGTCAATTGATGAAATAATTTATGATGGACCAAGGTTTGAAAGTAGTATATCGCTTAGCGAATCAGGCAATAAAATTGCTTTTCTATCTAATACATATGGTTATTATCAATTGTTTGTAACCCTAAAAGACGGTTCTACCCCTATTCAATTAACTTTTCAAAGTGATATGGAGTTAACTAAAATTATTCGTGAAAAAGGGATAGATTTTGGCGTTAATCATTACGAAAAAAATAACCGATTAGGTAAGTTATTTACTGAAAGAGCAATGGATTTTCTCATTGAAGATTACATAAAAGATCAGAGTGTAATTAAAGGTAAAAATACTCTTTTGAAACTCTCGAAAATAATAGCTAAAGAAGAACAAAGCTCATTTAAGGCTCATGAATTGGCTGTCAAACATTATCAAAATGTTCATATGAAGGATTCAGTTGAATATCATTGTTTAGAATTATTGAAGACTAACCATAATTCAATTTATGCGATAGATTTAATAGGATTCACTTCATCAATGCAGTTGTTTAATGATCTTAAAAAAGATAATTTATTATCTGAACAACAATTAAATAGTTTAGGGTATTCATATTTAAATTCTGATAGAACAGGATTAGCCATAAAAATTTTCAAATTAAATACCGAGGCTTTTCCAAAATCGGCTAATGTATATGATAGCTACGCAGAAGCGCTTTACATGACTAGAAATTTTGAGTTGGCTATTAGTAATTATGAAAAATCATTGGAGCTTGACCCAAATAATGACAATGCATTAAATATGATTAAAAAAATAGAAATTGAATTAAACAAATAGAATCGTATCCTACTCATAGCTCTAAAAAAAGTAAAACACATGGTAACAATGTGTCCTATGAAAAGCACTAAGGGAGTTTCCCAAAGATAGTTAATATGTTTTTTTGTCTTAAACCACCTTTTTTCCTTTAATATAACTTGCTCAGCATCCTATATGTGATCAGCCCTTGAAGGTCGTCACCGGCATCTGTATGA
>DATGBV010000289.1:0-3247 GCA_035312485.1 Flavobacteriaceae bacterium
TCAATTTTACCTTTTTTTATATCACTCATCATAAGTGACAGGGCTTTCCTTTTATCAACTGGTGCAGAACCCTTTACTCCTTCACCTTCATCATAATAAAGGATTTGATGCTCCTTATACCCATTTAGCTTGGCATATGCCTTTCCTTCTTTTTTTTGATTCTTGATTGAATTAGATTCATCATCATCAATGGACAATCTTGTGTAAATTGCAATCATAACAATTAGTTTGTTACGCTAAAATATATAAATAATTAGACCCACACAAAAAAATCTTTTACATCCGAAATTGTATGATGAGGACTTCTAAAAGGACGTTGTGACATCAAACCAGAATGTGCTTTTACACCTCCAACCACAGAATGAATCTTTGTGGTTTCTAATGCCTCTTGTAAGGTCATTGGAGGTAATATACTTGGTAATCGTTTTGCCAGCATGGTTTTTCCAGCTCCTGGCGGGCCAATTAAAATGATGTTATGACCTCCAGCAGCTGCAATTTCCATGCAGCGTTTAATACTTTCCTGACCTTTAACATCAGAAAAATCAAATTCAGGGAAATCCAGATTTTTATAAAACTCTTCTCTTGTATTGATAATGGTTTGTTCTAATGGTTCGCCTTTGTCAAAATAATCAATCACTTGTTTGATATTATCTACACCAAAAACCTCCAAATCGTTAACAATGGCAGCTTCTCTGGGATTTTGGCTGGGTAATATAAATCCTTTAAACCCTTCTTCTCGTGCTTTAATGGCAATAGGCAAAGCACCTTTGATAGGCTGTAAACTTCCATCAAGGGAAAGCTCACCCATAATTAAAAACTGGTCCAGGTTTTCAGCTTCAATTTGTTTTGATGCGGCGAGAATTCCAATAGCTAATGTTAAATCGTAAGCCGAGCCCTCTTTGCGTAAATCGGCTGGAGACATGTTGATAATAATCTTCTTTCCAGGAATTTTGTAGCCATTGTTTTGAAGTGCAGCTGCAATGCGATAATTACTCTCTTTGATAGCATTATCTGGCAAGCCAACCAAATGATAACCGATGCCTGTATCTACATTCACTTCAACAGTAACTGTTGTAGCTTCAACGCCAAATACTGCACTACCAAAGACTTTTTTGAGCATAAATTGAATTTGAATAAAAGTAAGAAAATTTGACAAATAACAAATTCAATAAAAATTAGTATTATTACGCTTACTTAAGTTTTATTTAGTGAACAATACAAAACGCATAGGTTTATTACTTGGTCCGATTCTGTTTATTTTAATCAGACTGTTTTTTAAACCTGATGGTTTAAGTCCTGAAGCTAACGGTATTCTGGCATCTACGTTATGGATTGCTGTTTGGTGGATTACAGAAGCTATTCCAATTGCTGCCACAGCATTACTGCCTATTGTGTTGTTTCCGCTTACTGGCAGTTTGGATATTGCTTCTACTACGGGTTCTTTTGGGCATAAATATGTTTTTCTATATATGGGAGGATTCATTATTGCCATTTCTATTGAAAAATGGCATCTTCATAAACGGATTGCGTTGAATATTATAAACCTGATTGGCTCCAACGTTAAAAAAATTATTTTAGGGTTTATGGTAGCTACTGCATTTTTATCCATGTGGATTTCAAACACCGCAACGTCTGTAATGATGCTGCCTATTGGAATTGCTATTATAAAACAGCTTAAGGATAATCCTAAAACCATTGAAGACGAAAATTTAATCTTTGGCAAAGCCTTAATGCTTGCTATAGCTTATAGTGCTTCTATTGGTGGTATTGCAACACTTATTGGAACTCCTCCAAATTTGGTTTTGGCAGGCGTTGTTATGGATACCTATGGCTATGAAATCACTTTTTTGCAATGGTTCATGTTTGGGTTTCCTATTTCGATATTACTAATTGCTATTTGTTGGAAATACTTGACATCATTTGCATTTAAGTTTGAACAAAAAGAATTTCCTGGTGGTAAGCAAGAAATTAATAGATTACTGAAGTCACTTGGTAAAATTTCCTATGAAGAAAAACTGGTTTCGATAATTTTTGCGGCCACAGCTTTTTGTTGGATAACACGTTCGTTTTTACTCCAAAAAATATTACCTCAACTGGATGATACTATTATTGCTATTGTGTTTGCATTGGTTCTTTTTATAGTTCCTTCAAAAGGAAAAAATAAAATGCTCATGACCTGGAAAGATACTAAAGCATTGCCTTGGGGAATTATTATCTTGTTTGGTGGTGGCATGGCACTGGCTAAAGGTTTTGAAACTAGCGGTCTGGCCTTGTGGATAGGCAACCAAATGACATCTCTTGTTGGAGTGACTACTATTGTTCTTGTACTACTTTTGATAGCTTCGGTAAACTTTTTAACTGAAATCACCTCAAATTTAGCGACCACAGCAATGCTATTACCTGTTTTGGCACCTTTGGCTCTAACTATTGATTTGCATCCGTTTATCTTGATGGTTGGCGCAGCAGTAGCAGCTTCTTGTGCATTTATGCTTCCAGTGGCTACTCCACCAAACGCTGTGGTGTTTGGTTCTGGCTATTTACGTATTCCAGATATGGTAAGCAAAGGGTTTTTGATGAATGTAATTTCAATTATTATTTTGACTTGTTTTGTGTATTTTTTACTTCCGGAATTATGGAATATTACTGTTGAAGGATTTCCTGAAGCGTTTAAAACTAATTAGGCAATAGCCATTTGTGAGCATAGCGAATTCTTCCTCTTAAACCAGCTTTAACAATATGATTGTAAGTACTTGTTGGTAGCTTAAAGATAATCTCTTTGGCCAATTTTACTTTTTTTCCAGGTCCTTTTAACCTGAACTGTGTGGCTTGTGTTGGTCCATACATGAGGTGAAACCAAAGTTTTGGATTGGTGAATAAATATTTTCCAAGTGGTGGATAGCAACCTATTATTTTGGATAAATCGTTCATAAATCTATGATAGTCAACCAAGCTTCTGATACGTTCTGCATTTCCTTCAAATTGTTCTTTATATAATTGAAGATCATTTTGAATATGATTTTTCATGGTCTCTATTGAAGGTAATTTCATTTCACCTGAAAAAATTAAAGCAGCATATCTTGATTGCATTTCCATGATAGGAAACTGACTTCCAAATCCTGGTCTTGCCCAGCCAATCCAAGCTATTCTATCTCCGTAATCAACATGAAACATATGTTTGAACATACTTCTGGGGTCGCAGGCCTTTAGTTCATCTGGCATAAAATGAACCACATTTTTATATCCAGTA
>DATGBV010000290.1:0-6609 GCA_035312485.1 Flavobacteriaceae bacterium
CGAATATCGCCAATTTGTTAATTGGGTTAGAGATTCTACAATTAGAACTAAACTTGCTATACTTGCAGATGAGGTAGGAGCTGCTCCTGGTGATGAAGCTGGTATAGGTCAGTTTGCTTTTCTTGATGCAGATCCAGAAAACATGACAGTATATGAAAAGTACATGTATGATAATTATGTAGGATTAGGACCTACAGGTTATGAGGGAAGAAAATTAAATAAAGACGTAGATATTATTTTTGATGTAAACGAATACCCAGATGAGTATTATGCAGAAGTCATGGACACTATGTATCTACCAATTGAGCTTTCTTATAATGGCCAAAGAACTTGGGATGTAAAGAAGTTCAAATTTCAATACACCTATATGGACATTCAAAAAGCGGCTAAAAACAAAAGCTTAACGCGTAAAGATGTTTTGATAAAAGAAGAAATTGAAGTTTATCCAGATACTACAACTTGGATTAGAGACTTCTCCTACTCATATAATGAGCCAATGCATAATGATTATTTTTGGCATGATGCTTACGGAGATTATCCTGTAGTTGGTGTTTCTTGGAAACAAGCAAAGGCATTTTGTCAATGGAGAACTTTAAATAAAAATGCATTCCAAAAATCTGCACATAAACAATTTGTAAATTCTTTCAGGTTGCCTTCTGAAGCGGAATGGGAGTATGCGTCAAGAGGTGGCTTACAAGCTGCAACATTCCCTTGGGGAGGACCTTATACAAAGAATGACAGAGGTTGTTTTATGGCAAACTTCAAACCAGTACGTGGAGACTATGCTGCAGATCAAGCACTATATACAGTAGAAGCTAAATCTTATGAGCCTAATGATTATAACTTATATAATATGGCTGGTAATGTTTCAGAATGGGTAAATGGATCTTATGACCCATCATCATATGAATATGTTTCAACAGTGAATCCTAGCGTAAATGATCTTAACAACCAAAGAAAAGTTGTTAGAGGTGGATCTTGGAAAGATGTTGCCTATTTCTTACAAGTAAGTTCTAGAGACTACGAATATGCAGATTCTGCAAGAAGTTATATAGGATTTAGAACTGTACAAGATTATATGGGTACAGAAGTAACTAAAAATGCAAAAAATAAATAAACTAAAATAAACTATTTAATTAACCTACTTAAGTATTATACTTAACTTAAAAACCAAATATTATGGGACAGTCAAGAGCAAGTAAAAAATTTATGAACATGGCCTACGGATTAGGCGCATCAATTGTAATTGTTGGAGCACTTTTCAAGATTATTCATTTTGAAATAGGACCTCTTACAGGTAACGTTATGTTAACAATTGGTCTGGTAACAGAAGCAATTATCTTTGCAATATCTGCATTTGAACCAATCGATGAAGATTTAGATTGGTCATTGGTATATCCAGAATTAGCTGGAGCTGAAAGTTCAGATAAAGAAGAATCTAATCCACAAGGATTATTGTCTAAAAAATTAGACGAATTATTAAAAGATGCTAGAATAGATGGCGAATTAATGGCCAGTTTAGGAGATAGTATCAAGAACTTTGAAGACGCTGCAAAAAATATGGCCCCAACCGTAGATTCAATTTCGGCTACCAAAAAGTATAGTGAAGAAATTGCTCATGCTGCTGCTCAAATGGAATCTTTAAACAGCCTTTATAGGGTACAGTTAGAAAGTGCTAACCGTCAGGCATCTATTAATGAAGAGTCTGTAGAAAATGCGGCTAAACTTAAAGAACAAATGCAATCATTAGCATCGCACTTATCATCATTAAATGGAGTTTACGGAGGTATGTTGTCTGCCATGAACAGTAAAAGCTAATTAGGAGTTAGTTCCAAATTTATTAATTAACCACAAAAACTAATTAGACATGGCACAAGGAGATTTATCACCAAGGCAGAAAATGATTAACTTAATGTATTTAATATTTATTGCAATGCTTGCATTAAATATGTCAAAAGAAGTCCTTTCTGCATTTGGATTAATGAACGAAAAATTAACCGAGTCAAATCAAGCTGCTACACAACGTAACACAGACTTTATGGCTGGTTTAGAGCAACAGGCTAATGAACAGCCTGATAAATATCTTCCGTTAAAATCACAAGCTGATCAGGTTAATAAGTTAGCCACAGATTTTAACAACTATTTGGAAGACTTAAAAGGAAAAATGACTGCTACAGTTGATGATCCTGAAGATTATGAAATCATGGATAAAGGAGATTTCCTAGATGAACAATTCTTCATTGGAGAAAAATTGAAACCTGAAGGACAGGAATTTATGGACCACATGAAGAACTTTAGAGAAGGTATTCAAAGTGTTATCGGGGAGACTTATCCAGGGATTGCTGCAGATGTTCAAAAGAAATTTGCAACAGACGATGTAACCAATAGAGATAACAATGTGATCCCATGGTTAGATTATCATTATAAAGGATTTCCTTTAGTAGCATCTTTAACTAAAATGACACAGTTGCAAGCAGATATTAAGACTACAGAGTCTGAAGTAATGTCTACTATGTTACAAGGTAAACTTAAGATAGAAGCATCTTTAACAAACTTTGAAGCTATCGTTGTACCTAGTAAAACTGCATTTTTCTCTGGAGAGAATTTTACAGGAACCATTATTTTAGGTAAAAAGGATAATACTTTAACTGCTGATAAAGTTATTGTTAATGGTGATGAGCTTCCTAAGGAATCAATGAAAGCAGGTCAAACTTTATTAGAGTTTCCAGCTGGTGCAGTTGGTGAACGTGAAATTAAAGGAGAGTTCCAATTTTTAGAAGGTGGTGAAACAATTACCATTCCTATTAATAGTACGTATGCTGTAGTACCTAAACCAAACGCTGCTACTATTTCAGCAGACAAAATGAATGTAGTTTATCGTGGTGTTAAAAACCCAATGACTATTTCATTTGCAGGAGTATCAGATAACAATATTTCAGCTTCTGCTCCTGGATTGAGTAAAGTTGGTAACAGCAAATATGTAATGGATGTTACAACGGTAAAAGGTAGAGAAGTAACCATTAATGTTACAGGTACTTTACCAGATGGTGACAGAGTAAGTGATGCTGCTAAATTTAGAATTAAAGATTTACCAAAGCCAATAGGTACTGTTAGAGGCGAAGACGGTTCAATTAAAATGCAACGTAACAGTCTTGAAATATCTACTATTGGAGCCAAATTTGATGACTTTGATTTTGAATTACCATTAAATGTTAGAGGATTTAAATTCAAAGTTCCAGGCCAACCTACCATCGAAGTTAGTGGTAGTAAGCTAAACGATAGGGCAAAAAATGCCTTACGAAAAGCAAAGCGTGGATCTGATGTTCAAATCTTTGACATTGATGCAAAAGCTCAAGGTGTTAGTGTGATACTTAAAAAAGTATCTCCAATAATTATTGAGCTTACAAATTAGAAGATTAATAGATCTGATTATTGACCCAAATAATAATTAAATTAAAACAGATGAATTTTAAAAGTTTTTTATTAACCGTTTTAGGTGTTTTTATAGCATCAAATGTATTTGCACAAGCAAATATCCTTAATGCTAAAAGCCCGGAAGAAATCGGTGTTAGAACTCCAGAGCAAATAGCATTAGATAATGATAAGCCGTTAGAATGTGGCTACGTTGATGATAGAGATATTCTATTTGCAAAAATGACTTGGGAAAGAGTTGTTTTGGACGAACGTGTTAATTTTCCACTTTATTATCCTATAGATACCAACAACATTGGTAAAAATAGACGTTCATTGTACGATGTACTTTACAATAGCGTTAAAAACGGAAAAATAAAAAATATTTATGACGATTCTTATTTTACGGCAAAGCGTACTTTAAAGGATATTCAAGCTGCTCTAACTAAAATTGATACCACAGAACTTGGTATTGAACAATTGAATGCAGGTGAAGAGCTTTCAGCTGAATATATTGATAGAAGAGATATTACGGCTGCAGATATCAAAGAGTACCATGTAAAAGGATTCTGGTATTTTGATAAACGTCAAGCTGAATTAAAATATAGAATTTTAGGGATAGCTCCAGTAGCACCTGATGTTAATTTTATTGATTCAGATATTCCAGATTTAGTGCCATTGTTTTGGGTGTTTTTTCCAGATGCAAGAGAAGTTTTGCATGAGTATAAAGCATTTAATAACGACAACAGTGCCATTCCACATTCGTTTGATCATTTGCTAAACTCAAGGCACTTTAACGGTTACGTTTACAGAGAAGAAAATGTATATGGAGACAGAAAAATAAGCGAATACGTTGCCGATAACGCATTAATGCAATTACTGGAATCTGATAGAATAAAAGAAAAAATTAGAAATTTTGAACTTGATATGTGGACCTATTAATACCACATAAGGAATATTGTAAACGCTCACTTTTTAGTGAGCGTTTTTTGTTTCAAAAAACATTAATCTACGTATATTCGTTTTTATGCTAGTAGATTATATAGTTGTAGGTTATGGTTTGGCTGGAATAAGTTTTTGTGAACTATTAAAAGCCAATAATAAATCTTTCATAGTTTTCGATAATCAATCCCAACGGTCTTCTCTAGTAGCCGGAGGATTATATAATCCTGTTATTTTAAAACGATTTACATCAGTTTGGAAAAGTGAGGAGCAATTAGAAATTGCACTTCCTATGTACACCAAACTAGAAAAACAACTTAAGAAAAAGTTGGATTTTAAAATTCCGGTATTAAGACGATTTGCTTCAACCGAAGAGCAAAACAATTGGTTCATAGCGTCTGACAAACCAATTTTAAATAAATATTTGTCACCAGAAATCGTTAGAAATAACAATTCTTACATTGATGCTCCTTTTGGATTGGGCAAAGTACTTAATACAGGCAGAATAGACACACAAGTTTTAGTTAGCTCGTGCAGAGAAAATCTGTTAAATGAGAGCAAATTAATTGAAGAAGGCTTTAATTATAATAGTTTGATAGTAGAAGGTATGCCTTTTCAGTATAAAAATATTAAGTCCAAAAATATAGTCTTTTCAGAAGGCTATGGAGTTAAGGAAAATCCTTTTTTTAATGCGTTGCCTTTAAAGCAATCAAAAGGAGAACTGTTAATAATATCCTCACCAGAACTTAAGCTGGATTATGTTTTGAAATCTGACATTTTTGTACTTCCTCTTGGAGAAGATTTGTATCGTGTTGGTGCAACTTATGAATGGGAAGATGATACCAATAAGATTACACAAAAGGCGAGAGAAGAACTTGAATTTAAATTAAAGAAAGTAATTAAATGTCCGTTTAAGGTTGTCAACCAAATTGCAGGTGTAAGACCAACGGTTGTTGACAGAAGACCTCTAGTTGGACAACACAAGCATATTAAAAATATGTATGTGTTGAATGGGTTAGGCACTCGTGGTGTAATGATTGGTCCTTATGTTGCTAATGAGTTATATGATTTTATTGAAAGAGGCAAACCATTGGACAATGAGATTAATATTGAGAGGTTTAATAGTAATTAGGATTCTTATTTGGCAAGATTTTCATCATACTTCATAAAAATATTAATCCAAATATTTCTTGAAAGACGCATAATAATAGGTCCAAAAACAATCAATGTTAAAACTATGGCTATAAAAGATACGTTCAAGCTAGTATCTAAAAACAAGTAGCTTATAACAAAAGCAGCAACAGCAAAAGCAATTCCAACACCATAACTTACGTACATGGAGCCATAAAAGAAAGAAGGTTCAAGCCTATATTTTGTTTTACAATGAGAACAGTGGTCATGTATTTTTAAAGTATCTTGAAGCATATATGGGTTCTTATTCACATACATAGATTCTGAATGACACTTTGGACATACTCCTCTTAAAATACTGTATAATTTGCTTCCTTTTTTAAACATATAATTTAGTGTACTTTTGCGTCTGAATTAAAGGTCAAAATTAAGGTTTATTCAGTAAACCAAAGTAACAATAGTCACATAAATGCTAAACATACACAATCTTTCTATTTCTTTTCAAGGAGAATATTTATTTGAAGACTTAACCTTTAAGTTAGATAATGGAGATCGAGTGGGCTTAATTGGAAAAAATGGCGCAGGAAAATCTACAATGCTTAAAATTTTGGCCAAAGAATTAGAACCAGATTCTGGTCAAATTGCAGTTGATAAAGCGTTGAAGATTGGCTTTTTAAAGCAGGATATTGATTTTAAATTTGGAAAAACCGTTCTTGAAGAATCTTACGAAGCTTTTACAGAAATAAAAGCAATCGAAGAAAAAATGGAAGCAATTAATGTTCAGCTTGCTGAACGTAATGATTATGAAAGCGAAGAATATCATCAATTAATGATAGATATAAATGATATTCAGCATCAATATGAAATCATAGGTGGATATAACTATAAGGGAGAAACTGAAAAAGTATTACAAGGTCTTGGCTTTGTGCGTGAAGACTTCGATAAGCTTACAGATACCTTTTCAGGAGGTTGGCGCATGCGTATAGAACTGGCTAAACTTTTGCTTCAAAACAATGATGTTTTGCTATTAGATGAGCCAACCAATCATTTAGATATAGAATCTATAATTTGGCTGGAAGGTTTTCTTAAAAATTACCCAGGAGCTGTGGTTATTGTATCGCATGA
>DATGBV010000291.1:0-3206 GCA_035312485.1 Flavobacteriaceae bacterium
ATCTTATCGCTCAAGCTGGAAATGAGCAATGGAATATTGCTTTTGGTTGGCGCTATATGTTAGGTTCTGAAACTTTACCTGCACTTTTGTTTTTAGTTGCCTTATTTTTTGTACCAGAAAGCCCAAGGTGGTTATCATTTAAAGGAGAAAACACAAAGGCTTTAGATATTTTGGAAAAAATAAATTCTAAAGAAAAAGCTCAAAATATTCACCAAGAAATTAAAAATGCCTTAAAAGAGAAAAAAGGAAAGTTTAGTGAACTATTTCAATCTGGATATAGAACAGCCATAATGATTGGTTTGGTATTGGCACTTTTTTCACAGATCACAGGTATTAATGCTATAATGTACTATGCTCCGGAAATTTTAAAAACTGCCGGATTTGGTGTAAATTCTGCATTGATGCAAACAGTTATAATAGGTGTAATAAATTTCATATTTACGTTTGTAGCTATAAAATATATAGATAAAGCTGGACGAAAAAAACTACTCTTGTGGGGCATTGCAGGTATGATTATTTGTTTGTTTATAATTGGTATCTTATACCAATTTAATGCGACTTCTGGCCCTTGGCTTCTCATTTTTATTTTAGGGTTTGTAGCATGTTTTGCAACTTCTTTAGGGCCAATTCCATGGGTAATGATTTCGGAAATATTTCCTACTAAAACTAGGGGTATTGCCATGTCATTATGCGTTATGGTGCTTTGGGTAGGTGTCATGTTGATTTCTCAATTTACACCAGTGCTTTTAGACGAACTAGGGTCATCTTATACGTTTTGGCTGTTTATGATAAACGCTATCATACTTTGGGGTTTTACTTTTAAAAGGATACCTGAAACCAAAGGGAAGACACTTGAAGAAATAGAAATGGAATGGAAAAAATAAAGGGATAACGATGAAATCAATATTAAAAATTTTATGCCTGTTAAGCTTCGTCTTACCTGTTTCAATATTTGCGCAGATTGAGATATCACCTGTTTTTGCTTCCAATATGGTATTACCAAGAAATAAACAGATTCCTTTTTCTGGGAAAGCAAAACCAAATACCAATATAGAAGTAAGCATAAATAAAAATACTTATAAGGTTGAAACCTCTAAAAATGGAGCATGGAAAGTGATTCTAGAACCAATGGTTGCTGGAGGTCCTTATAGTTTAACAATTTCAGAAGAAGGTGGTGAAAAGCGTATTTTGGATAACATTTTGATTGGAGATCTTTGGTTGTGTGCAGGACAGTCTAACATGCAGTACACTCTCAATATGATAAATTATAAAGAAGAGCCAGATGAAAATTACAATAACTCTAATTTAAGGCTATGCTCTATTTGGGTTGATCGTGATTATTTACCTAGAGAAAATGTGTCCAATGCTGTGTGGCAACCAGTATCAAAAGAAGCTGCAAGAAATTTTAGTGCCGTTGGTTATTTTTTCGGGAAACATCTTACAAAAGAACAAGATGTTCCTATTGGACTTATTAGTAGCAACCTTGGGGCTACAGCCATAGAAACATGGATGAGTATAGATGCATTGGAGGCTTTTCCACAGTTTGATGAGGTTACAGGAAAAATAAAAAAGATCAACAAGGATTTTGAAACCCTAGAAAATGATTTGAAACAATTCAGAAAAAAATGGGATGAAAAATACTATTTAAAAGGACCAGGAATTGAAGATAAATGGTATGAAGATGATTACGATTATTCAGATTGGTCAAAATGTATACTTCCATCATTTTGGGACGACTTTGGTTATGCGGATTTTGACGGTAGCATGTGGTTTAAACGAACGTTTGATCTTGATTCAACACAATTGAAGAATGATTTCCATTTGGTACTTAATCAAATAGATGATTACGATATTACTTGGGTTAATGGTGTCAAGGTTGGAGAATCATTTGGCAAAAGTAATTTTAGAAATTATAAGGTGCCAAAAAATATTTTGCGTGGTAAAGACAATATCATTACTGTAAGGGTTTTTGATGTTGGTGGAAAAGGAGGGATTTACACCAATCCGTTTTGGGGAAATCCAATTCTTAATGGAGAATGGAAATATAAAAAAGGTATGACCATACAGTCAGAAAAATTCCCAAAACCAACGATAGCGCAGGGCAGTCCTTTCTCTCACCCTATGTTGCTATACAATGCTTCAATAGCACCATTGCATAAACTACCTATCACTGGAGTTATTTGGTATCAAGGAGAATCTAATGAGTTAAAAGCTTCAGAATATAGCTCATTATTAAAGGCAATGATAAATGATTGGCGTAATAAATGGAATGATTCATCTTTACCATTTTTTATTGTTCAACTGGCTAACTATAGACAAGAAAATATACAGCCCGTAGAAAGCTTATGGGCAGAGTTGCGCGAATCTCAGATGAAAGCCACAACACTTAAAAATGTAGACATAGTTACAGCCATTGATATAGGAGATGCCTATGATATTCATCCACACAATAAGAAAGAAGTAGGAAGAAGATTGTCTTTATTGGCTCTGCATTATAAGTATGGTAACACATTGATAAATGGCCCTAAATACAAATCAAGTATAGTTAAGGATCATAGTATATTTGTTCAATTTGAAATCAACAACAGTGCTTTAAAAAGTTTAGATAAGCATGGGTATTTAAGAGGGTTTTCTATAGCAGGAGAAGATGGGAAATTTCAATGGGCAAAAGCAAGGATTATTGGGATTGATACGGTAGAGGTTTATAATGAAAGTATTCAAAACCCAAAATATGTTAGATACGCTTGGTCAGACAACCCAGGAGATTTGGATTTGGTGAATCAAGAAAACCTTCCAGCTTTTCCGTTCAGAACAGATAATTTAGAGTTAAGTACTGCCAATAATGTATATCATTATGATCCACATGCTTTTTAATTTGAAAATAGATATATAAAATGAAGTTAAACAAGCTTATAGTGTTATTGACTTCCTTTTTTTTCTTTGTGAAAAATGCACAAGAAAGTAAAGAAGAATTAACATTTACTGCAGAGCCAGCACCAGAATGGACAGCTTTAATGGAGCGCACTTCGGGTTGGTTTGGAGCAGATGGTATTTTTTCAATACCACTTGATGGTAAAGAGGAACAAGATGTAGCAGATAAAAAAACACTGTTCATTTTTAGTGACACCTATATAGGTGAAGTGGTCAATAATGTACCCAAACCAGGAAATATCATGGTAAATAACTCAACTGCTTGGATGGTTGGC
>DATGBV010000292.1:0-2890 GCA_035312485.1 Flavobacteriaceae bacterium
AGAAGGAGATTGGAAGTTCTGCAAGACTCATCATTGATCGTACCATATCTAATAGGGTTCGGTTCCTTCTTTCAGATACACCGTTCATTTGAGGTGTTCTGGGTGGAGTGAGTTGTGAAATGATTCCACAACTCTTAAGATGATCGTCAAACACTTGGCTCAAATACTCTCCACCACGATCTGATTGTAGGGATTTGATTGTTCTGCCAAGTTGATTTTGTACTTCATTCTGAAATTGTTTGAACTTTTCAAAAGATTCAGACTTATGTTTCATTAAATAGATATAACCATATCTACTTAGGTCATCAGTAAAGGTTATGAAGTAGCTGAAACCTCCCCTGGCCATAGTGCTCATTGGTCCACAAACATCTGTATGTATGAGTCCTAAAAGGTCACTAGCTCTTTCACCCTTTCCATTAAAAGGTGACTTAGTCATTTTACCCATCAAACACCCTTTGCAAACATCATAAGGTTCAAAATCAAATGATGCCAGAACCCCTTCCTTTTGGAGTTTCTGAATGCGTTGTGGATTGATGTGCCCTAAACGACAATGCCATAGATAGGTGGGGTTTGACTTATTAGTCTTGTGTTTCTTGCAGTTTATATTATAGACATGTTTATCAAAATCTAATATGTATAAACCATTTATTAATTTAGCTCTAGCATAAAACATCTCTTCAAAATAAACAGAACAACTATTATTCTTTATTTCAAATTAAAAACCTTCAGAGTCTAATACTGAAACAGAAATGATGTTTTTGGTAATAGCTGGAACAAAATAACAATTATTTAATTCTAAAACTAATCCCGAAGGTAAAGATAGACTATATGTGCCAACAGCTAATGCAGCTACTTTAGCTCCATTTCCAACACGCAGATCTACCTCGCCCTTTGCTAGCCTTCTACTTTTTCTGAGTCCCTGCACATTAGATATAATGTGAGAACCACAACCGGTATCAAATACCCAAGAATTAGTAGTTGCTAAATTTATTTCTATAACATATATACCTGAAGAAGAAGCACCATTCTTCTTATCCTCCAAGTATTTGGGGCAATTGCGCTTCCAGTGGCCTGGGCCCTCACAGTAGAAACATTTACCCTCTTTCGAGGGTTTACCAATCTTTTGCTTCTTTGGAGCATCATTAGTTTGGACAATGTTTTTGCCCTTCCCCTTTATGTTGTTCTTTTTCGCTTTTCCAACATTCTTGAACCCTTTTCCCTTTTTCACCATAAGAATTTCTTTCTTAGGTTTCAAGGGAATATCTTGTTCAGCTGTAACAAGCATACCATGCAATTCCTCCAGAGTACACTCTCTGTTTTGCATGTTAAAGTTCATGCGGAAGCTTTTGAAACCATCATGCAGTGAAATGAGTATGATATCAGTTGCTAACTCCTTGGTGTAACAAAGACCAAGTTTAGACATTTTCTGAAATAGATCCATCATTTTCAGAACATGCCCTCCCACAGGCTCACTATCGCTTTGTTTGCATTCAAGCAGCTCCCTGTGAGTCTCATATCTCTCTATCCTTGCCTGCCTTTGAAACAATTGTTTCAACTGCTGGATAATGCTATATGCATCCATGCCATCAAAACGCTTTTGAAGGTTCGGTTCCATGGATGCTAACATGAGGCACGTGACAAAAACTGATTTGTCCTCAATAGCCTTTCGGGCTAATTGCTCAGCCTTAGTTGCATGAATGTTCAATGCCGGAATAGGAGTGTCAAGAACATCTTCCCTTCCTTCTGCCCTAAGAACAATTCTTAGGTTTCTTTCCCAATCCACAAAATTGGAGTAATTCAATTTTTCAAGATATGCACGTAAGTTTGTGTTGTTGTTGTTGTTACCAGACATGATTACTACAAAAGAATATAAGCAAAATTCAATAATCATGTTTATAAATATTAGTAGAAAACATGTAAAACATTATTCTACTACCACTTAAAATTAATACATACATGTGTCCCATATTAATTTAAAGTGTACCAAGACCCTCTCGTTTTAAATTTTAAACGGACTTTGGCCCTAACTTTAAAATTTAAAATAAGAAGTAAGCAAAAAACTTCTTTTACTAATTATATCACATACAACTCTTGGCCGATAATGAACAAAATTTTAGTTCTTATCTCTATGTTTCAAAACTCAAAACTTTGCTTTTGACTAGTTTTGTTGAGCACAACCAAGCTTTAACATGTAAATATCTATAATTTACCCTAATACTCAATATTTCAATTAACACTTCGCTTTGGCGAAACTTATTAAATTGTGATAAAGAGGTTCTTAGGTGTAGCTTGGGTAAACATTTTAGCTCAAAATTACTTTTGGGACCTCAGTTTATTATGTTAAAAATTTATTAGCAAACTCGTGGAATAAATAAACTAACATACATAAACCAGAAAAAGATAATTTGCAATAAACAAATAAATATGTGAACCTAGCATGGCCCTAAACCTATGAAAATCTAATCTTCACAGCTTCCACTTGGATATTCGATCGTCATATTCCACGTGCTTACATTTTGTTAATTAAAAGAAGTAAAATAAATTACAAAAATACAAACGATACACAGATCGTATTTAATTTACAAAATATTCACGATACGCAGATCGTATTTACTATCCTAATTCGGGCCATACTAGTCACAATATGCAAATAATATCATATATTATAAAACCTGCAAGCATTTAAAATATTGCAGATAAAAGCAATAACAACTAATATCACATATTAGTACACCATTATTTTCATTCAACTAAAATATATATATGGAATTAATCGATATTAATTTTTAATTTGCATTATTAGAAGTGTTTTATGCCCAAAAGAAATATGTTATGTATTTAATTACTTAAACTCATTAAATAATTAACTGAATATTTTTTTTTTAACTTA
>DATGBV010000293.1:0-24848 GCA_035312485.1 Flavobacteriaceae bacterium
AGTGCGTAATCTAATTCGTTTTGCTTTTCAACTTGCTTACAAGCAACCAATAAATTACTTGATAACGGAATCACCAAAGTGCCTCCAGTTGCAATTGTTACTAATTTAATAAGTTCTCTTCGTTTCATTTTTAAGTTTTTAATCTAACTCTCTAACCCAAATATTCCTGTAGCTTACTCGACTATTATCACCATGATCTTGTAATACAATTGGTTCTTTTCCGTGTGGCTCATACTTTGGAGAACCTATGTAAGTTGTAGATCCTAAAATTTTAAAATTATCCTGTACCAGAACACCATTGTGAAGAACTGTGATGTTTGCATTTTTCAGCAATTTTCCATCAGAATCAAATTCTGGTGCATGAAAAATAATATCATACCTGTTCCATTCTCCTGTTGGAGAAGATGCTTTCACTAACGGAATTGATTGTTTATAAATCGAGCCAACTTGACCATTTACATAGGTTGGATTGTTATTATTGTCTAACACTTGTACTTCGTACTTGCCTTGTAAAAAAACACCACTATTACCACGCGATTGATTTTCTCCTTGTACTTCGGATGGGGATTTCCACTCAACATGAAGTTGAACACTACCAAAAATTTTCTTGGTTCGTATATCTCCCGATTTATCTTTAACTGTCATGCTTCCATCAGCATTTAAATACCAAGTAGCACTGGTTGAATCTTTCACATGGATCCATTTATCTAGATTAGAACCATCAAACAAAACAATAGCATCAGACGGAATTTCATTTTCTATGGTAACTTCTTTTGGTATTGGCTCCCATATTTCAGTTTCTTCTGGTTTTGAAGGTTCTATTTCTACTACATTTTTTTCTTCAATGCTAACCTCTGTATTTGTTGTTTCTTTACATCCAATTATTGATATTATAATTAATGATGTGATGATTTTTTTTGCCATTATAATTCCTGAATTTTAATGTTGCGATACCAGACCTTGTCTTCATGATCTTGCAAACAAATTCTTCCAGTTTTTGATTTAGCAAAATACTCCCAATCTTTAAATTTGGAATTAGCAATCATCTCCTCCCATTTTTTACCTGATAGTGGAAATTCGGCAGTTAATGTTCCATTTAGCCATGCCTTACCTTCATTGGTGTTATGATTGATATATATTTCACAAGTGTTCCATTCGCCAACAGGTTTTGCAATATTTGAAGGAGGAACAATTAAATCGTATAAAGCGCCTGCATTATGATTAGGAAATTTCCCATCAGGATGTTTTTCATTATCCAGTACTTGAATTTCAATTCCTGTGGTATAAGGAGATGGAAATCTTTCATCTTCAACAACTCCTAATATAATTCCGCTATTTCCACCTTCAGAGATTTTCCATTCCAATGATAATTTAAAATTTGTATATTCTTTGTCTGTTACAATATTGTATTCTGGACTGCCTTTTCTACCTACAAAAGCTAAAACTCCATCTTCAACTTTCCAATGACTGTTTATATCACCTCCATTATACACGTGCCAACCATTAAGTGTTTTGCCATCAAAAAGAGAAACCCATTCTTTTTCTTGTTCTGTTGCGACTTCTGTGGTAACAACCTCTTCAGAGATTGTTTCTGTTTCTTTTTTTGGTTGGTCTTTGCATGCTACAAATGCTAAAAAAAGTATTAATAAGATTATTGTTTTTTTCATCGTAAATTATTTTAAGTTTATAGTCCTAATATGTTTTTAAGAAATGTTTCATCTGCTGTGCCACCTGCAAAATCATCAAACGTTTTTTGGGTAGCCTCAATAATATGTTCTTGAATAAATTTGGCGCCTTCCCTAGCGCCTTGTTCAGGGCTTTTTATGCAACATTCCCATTCCATAACAGCCCAAACATCACAACCATATTGAGTTAATTTAGAAAATATGGATTTAAAATCTATTTGACCATCGCCCAATGAGCGATATCTTCCTGCTCGTTCTCCCCAATCATTATAACCTCCAAAAGCACCTTTTTTCCCTGTAGGATTGAACTCTGAATCTTTTACGTGAAACGATTTTATAAATTCATGATAATGGTCTATATAAGTTATGTAATCCAGCTGTTGCAATACAAAATGACTAGGATCATAAAGAATATTAACACGCTTATGATTTCCTGTTGCTTCAAGAAAACGCTCGAACGTATCACCATCGTGCAGATCTTCTCCTGGATGAATTTCGTAACATACGTCGACACCTTCGTTATCATAATGATCTAAAATAGGAAGCCAGCGTTTGGCCAATTCTTTAAAGCCCATTTCAACCAATCCTTTTGGTCTTTGAGGCCAAGGATGCCAAGTATGCCATAATAAAGCTCCAGAAAATGTAGCGTGGGCATTTATCCCTAATCGTCTGCTAGCAGTTCCTGCTTTTTTTACAACGTCTATTGCCCATTCTGTTCTAGCTTTTGGGTTACCTTTTACTTTATCTGGAGCAAAAGCATCAAACATAGTGTCGTAGGCTGGATTCACAGCTACTAACTGACCTTGCAAATGCGTTGAAAGTTCTGTAATTTCTAATCCATAGGAATTTATCTTTCCTTTTAATTCATCACAATAGATTTGGCTTTCAGACGCTTTATCTAAATCGATTAAAAAAGATTCCCAGGTTGGAATTTGAATACCTTTATATCCCAAATCTGAAGCCCATTGACACATACCTTCAAGGGAATTAAATGGTGCTTTACTATCTACAAATTGTGCCAGAAAAACGGCAGGTCCTTTTATTGTTTTCATGTATTAGATTTTTGTCCATTTAGCATTTTGCTTGTCACTTTCAACAGATGCATATATAAATTGCATGCCTCTTAAGCCATCATATACTGTCGGATAATCTGGGTTTGAAGTCTTAATTCCATTAAGTTCATCCATTAAATGAGTAGCAAAATTTCTATAAATTGTAGCAAATGCTTCAAGATATCCTTCTGGATGTCCAGCAGGAATTCTTTGGGTTTGAGCTTCAGAATATAAATCGTTACCATCAGGTGTGAATATTTTTTTCGGTTTATCCACCCAGCGTGTAATAAGTTTATTAGGCTCTTCCTGGCTCCACTCTACACTTCCTTTTTCTCCATATACTCTAATAGCCAAACCGTTTTCTTCACCAGCTGCTATTTGGGAAAAAGACATGGTTCCTTTTGCTCCATTTTCAAAGCGTAATAATAAATTACCATCATCATCAAGTGTTCTACCTTCTCCAAATCTACCTAAATCTGCAGCTAACTCATCAATTTTAAGACCTGTAATATATTCAGCAAGATTTTCAGCATGTGTACCTATATCTCCTAAAGCGCCTCCTATTCCAGATCGTTTTGGATCAACGCGCCAAGAAGCTTGTTTGTTTTCGGTTTTTTCAACAGCTGTTGCCAACCAACCCTGAAGATACTGCACTTGAACCTTTCTAATCTTTCCTAAATCTCCTTTAGCAATCATCGCTTTGGCTTGCTTAACCATTGGGTAACCTGTATAATTATGAGTTAAAGCAAATAATTTTCCTGATTTTTCTACAATTCCAATTAGCTCTTTAGCTTCTTCCAATGTAAGCGTAACCGGTTTGTCGCAAATGACATGAAATCCATTTTCCAGTGCCATTTTTGTTGGAGGAAAATGCATGTGGTTTGGTGTTACAATAGCTACAAAATCCATACGTTTGTCTGCCGGTAATTCTTTTTCTTTATGAATCATTTCTTCAAAACTTCCATAACATCTGTCTTCTGGAAGGAACAATGCTTTTCCAGATGCGATAGATTTTTCAGCAGTACTGCTAAAAGCTCCGCAAACTAAATCTATCATTCCGTCTATGGACGAAGCTTTACGGTGAACATCACCAATAAAAGATCCTGTTCCTCCACCAATCATTCCCATTCTTAATTTTCTACCCATAACTATTCTTTATATGCTATTTTTTCGTTTTTAAAGAAGATTAAAAATACTACTAAAACCACTGCCGCAAAAATTGCTGGGAATTGCCAAATATCTACCCAAGAATGAGAGCCATCAGTGGCTAAATATTTGTCTGTGATTTTTCCAGCTACCCAAAATCCTACTAACATACCAACACCATACGTAGCTAATGTAATTAAACCTTGTGCAGCGCTTTTTATTTTTTTTCCAGCTTTAGAATCTGTATAAATTTGTCCTGAAACAAAAAAGAAATCATAACAAATACCATGAAGAGCAATACCAATAATTAACATGAAAGCTAATTCGCCTGAATTTCCATAAGCAAATAATAAATATCGAATGATCCAAGCTAACATGCCTACTAAAATGGTTTTTTTGAAACCAAATTTTTTAAAGAAATATGGCAATAATAGCATGAATATAACTTCTGACATTTGACCTATGGTCATTTTTCCAGTTGGATTTTCAACGCCAATCTCCGATAAAAACGGGTTGGCATTCTGATAATAAAATGCTAATGGAATACAGATTAAGATTGAAGAAATAAAGAAAATCAAAAAGTTTCTGTCTTTCAATAATTTTAGTGCATCCAATCCTAATATATCAGAAATAGTAACTTTCTCACCATCTTTTGCTTTAGGTGGTGTTTTTGGTAAAAAGAAACTAAACAAGCCTAAAATAGCTGATGCTATCGCGACCATTAAAAAGGTGTTCTTCAGCATTCCTCCAGAAATGGCTTCAGCAGAATCCCAATGAAACATATAGCTAATTGCCAAGCCAGCAACAATCCACCCAATGGTTCCCCAAACTCGAATAAATGAAAACTCTTTAGTAGGGTCTTTCATTTGATTAAAAGCAACAGAGTTTACCAAAGCCAATGTTGGCATATAGGCTATCATATAACCCAAAACATAGGGATAAAATACGTTAAAATCTGTAGCTTGGGACATTTGATACATCAATAGTGCTCCTATAATATGCAAAACACCCAATATTTTTTCTGCATTAAAAAAACGGTCAGCAATAAGACCAATAATAAATGGTGCAATAATAGCTCCCCAAGATTGTGTTGAATATGCCATTGCTGTCTCACTACCTGAAGCACTTAAATTATTTCCTAAAAATGTACCAAGTGTTACAAACCAACCACCCCAAATGAAGAATTCTAAAAACATCATAAAGGATAGCTGAAACTTTGAAGTGTTGTTCATATTATATTTTGTTAGTTAGTTAAATATTTTCAGTAGCCTTTATTACTAATGCCTTGGTAGCTAAAATGCCTTCTATCTCACTTAAATCATTTCCTTCATACTCTACACCTATAAATCCTTTAAATCCAGAATCTTTCACAATTTTTAGCATTTTAAAATAATCGATATCTTTTTCATTGCCATCCTCATCAAAATTCCTTGATTTGGCACTTACGCCTTTAGCATAAGGCATTAACTCTGCTACACCTTTATAAATATCGTACTGACCAGTACATTCTCCGCCCCAACGTTCTCCAGAGTCTCTGGCATAACAAAAGTTACCAAAATCTGGTAAAGCTCCGCAATTTGGTAAATTAATTTCTTTTAAAACTGCCACTAACTTATCAGCTTCTGAAGATCGTCCACCATGATTCTCAACAATCACATTTATGTTTTTTGTTGCGCCATAAGCAGCAAGTCTACCTAATCCATCTACTGCATTGGCATGCCACTGTGCAGCATCTTTTTCAGCATCTCCGCCAAATAAATTTACTCTAACAGAAGAGCAACCTAATTTTGCAGCTGCATCAATCCATTTAGAATGCCTTTTTATAGCTTCGTCCCTTGCAGCTTTATCACTCACTGCTAAATCACCTTCTCCGTCAATCATAATCAAGACATTTTGTACACCATGTTCTTCACTACGCTTTTTCAATTCAACAACCAAAGAATCTAAACTCGCCTTTTCATTTCCTTTTGTTAAAGGATATAATTGACTTACATATTCTATGCCTTCAAAGCCTAACTCTTTTGCTTTCTTGGCAAAATCTAAATTAGATAGGGTTTTATCATCTCTTATCGCTTTGTGCAGTGACCATTGTGCCAAAGAAAGTTTATAAAAAGGTTCATCAGTTTTTATAGAATCTGTTATATTTTCTTTTTTCTCTTCCTTTTTTTTGTCATTCTTACATGATACTGTTCCGAGTATAAAGAAAAATATACCCAAATAAAAAAGACATGATTTGGTGAATAATTTCATATTATTTGATTTTTAGTTGTTTTTTAGAGATTTTATTAACTATTAGTGTTTAAAATTAATAAGCTTGTGATAAAATAAGACAACTAATGTAAAAAAAATATTGTTAAAGATAGTAAGTCTTTTTAGTCAATTGCAGATTAAAACTCGCTAATTACAACTTCTTTGTTGTCAATTGTAACAGAAGGATTCTAGAAACATCAAATTAAATTGATAGCTGCATTAAAAAATTAAAAGATTGTTTCAGCTTCAACAAATTCTTTTAGAACCTCAACAACATAATCTATTTCTTCTTTAGTGTTGAAATGACTAAATGAAAAACGCAAGGAAGGTTTTTTTAATTCTTCATCATTCAAAATTTGTTCAAGAACGTGAGAACCTTTGTTGCTTCCACTTTGGCAAGCACTCCCTTTAGAGCATGCAATGCCTTTTAAGTCTAATTGAAATAACAATAACAAGGCTTTTTCTTGAGATATTGGTAGCCTTACATTAATTAGTGTAAATGTACTGTTTTCAAGGTTTGCTGAACTTCCGTTAAAACTTATTCCAGGGAACTCATCTTTTAACCTGTCTATAAAGTAAGTTTTTAGATCTGTTATGTATTGTCTTTCGCTATCTAAATTTTCATAGGCCAACTTAATGGATTCTTCCAATCCAACAATATTATGAACCGATTCTGTTCCAGCTCTATAGCCTCTCTCCTGCTCTCCACCAAATATCAAAGGTTTTAGCCCTGAATTTTTTCTGATAAATGCAAAACCTACGCCTTTAGGTCCATGAAATTTATGTGCACTAACTGCCATGAAGTCGATATGAATTTCTTGTAAATCCAATTCAAAATGACCAACAGATTGCACAGTATCACTATGAAATAAAGCGTTATGCTTTTTACACAAATCTCCAACAAGATTAATATCTAAAATATTACCTATTTCATTATTCACATGCATCAGACTCACCAAAGTTCTATCTGAACTATTTTTTAGTAAGGTTTCTAAATGCTCATAATCTACTTGACCATCGTCCATTAAATCTACATAATCAACAATTACCTTTCCTTCTTTTTCAAGTTCTTGAATGGTATGAAGTACCGCATGATGTTCTATTAAAGAGGTAATAATTCTTTTAACTCCCAAATCCCTAACGGAACATTGAAGCACTAAATTATCGGCTTCTGTACCTCCTGAAGTAAAAATTATTTCGGCAGGTGAAACATTTAAATACTTTGCTATAGTTTTTCTTGAATTTTCAATAATAGCTTTAGATGATCGTCCAAAACTATGTGTAGATGAGGCATTTCCATAATTATTTTTCATTATTTCTGTCATCTTATCAATGACCTCATCTCTAATTTGAGTAGTCGCCGCGCTATCAAAATATACTTGTTTTATCATTCTAAACTATTTTACCTTTACAAAGTTATTTAATGGTAATTTCTAAATAATTTCAGCAAAAATAAGGCAAATAAAATTATTTATAATAAGCTACGTTATAAATAATCAATTCTCTTATTTTTGTTTCAAATCTACAATAGATGAAAAAAATTATAACACTAATATTTTGTTGCTTGATTCTTACAACATGTGATGATGGAGACATTATTACTGTTCAATTAGATTTTGATGACACTTTTGAAGCCTGTGGTGATATTGTATTCTATAAAACAAAAGACGATCCAGCAGAATCTTTGTCTGTTCAAATTACTTCGCCTGCTCTTACTTTAGAAGATATTTTTGAAGCAACTACTCCTATTACGCGTACTATTAATGGAACTTCCAATACCTTTAATTATAGAACTTATACTAATGTAACTAACGATTTGTTTTGTAATGATATTCCTCCGTCCGAAATTGAAATTAATGAGGATTACGAAAGTACTTCTGGAACTGTTACTATAACTACTGTTTTAACCGAAGATGATAATGATGGAATTCCTGCCGAGTTAGAAGACATCAATGGAAATGGTGATTTAGATGATGACGATACAGATGGTGACGGATTACCTAATTATTTAGATGATGATGATGATGGTGATAATGTAAGAACGGTTACAGAAAACCCAGAATATTCTCAAACCGAAGGATTGGCAAATGCACAAGACACTGATGGCGATACCATTCCGGATTATTTGGATGATGATGATGATGGTGATGGTGTATTGACAAGAGATGAAGAAAATATTTCAATAGATCAAAATCCAACAAATGATGTTACCAACAACGAAGTTGGTCCAGATTACTTAAATCCTGATACCGCACCAGACCCACCAGTGCCCGCAACAGCGTACAGAGAGCACAGCATACTACAAACCTTTGAGATTTCTATGATTATAGAAAATATAGATCTGGAGATATTATCTCAAGATGTTTTTGATTTTGGAACATTAAATGATGCCGCAACAGTAAGTACTCGTACAGAAACACCAGATTTTAATTAGTAGGATTCTGATAAATGTAAACTTCTGTGGCTCCTAACCCATATTTTTGGTAATTGGCATCATAAAATTTAACATCATATCTGCCAAATAGGTATTCTAATTCCACTTTTAATATACCTTCTCCAACACCATGAATAAACACAATTTTCTGAATTCGTTTTCTTATGGCAAACTCCAATTGTCTTTTTGCAGTTTCCAACTGAAGTGTTAGCATATCATGGTTACTCATTCCTTTAGAAGATTTTACCAATTGATTAATGTGCAAGTCAACTTCCATTGTTGGCTGATAGCGTTCTTTTGTCTTTACTTTTCTGCTTTTAACTTTTTTTACCGATTCTTTATCAGAAATAATAGAATCCAAATTTGTGTTTGAGAAGAGCTGTTGCTTTAAGTTTTTGTCTGTTTTATCTTTAATTAATTCAGATGCATTAAAGTTCAATGAAAAACCATCACTAGTTTCTATAGTAATGCTCTCATTATTGATTTTAGTAATTTTTCCTGATAGGTCTTCATCAAGAACAACTACATTATCACCTATTTTAAAGTCCTTACCCATTATTTAAATCATCGTTATGGCTGTCTTCGTCCTTTTCGCTTTTACTAGGAATTGTTTTCGCCAGTCTATATATACCAATCATTAGCAAAACAATGCCTCCAATTAAGATATACTGATTTTGCTGCTCATCATGTTGTGCATAAAATGCTACGATGCCACCAATAATTATGAATAGATAATTAATCCAGTTGTTCATTTTTCTTGTTTAAATAGATATTTCAAAAATAATACATATAAATCACAATAAAGTTTTTTTAAATTTGATTCTAATTAAATCATAAAGAATGATTCTGCAAGAGCAATTTATGTTACCGTGTCTTAACAAAAAACTTTTTGGCATAGAATGTCTTGGCTGTGGTATGCAACGCTCTCTTATTCTAGTATTTCATGGTGATTTTGTCGGTGCTTTTAAATTGTACCCTGCAATCTTTACCATTATTATATTAGTGCTTTTTATTATATTTAATCTCTTTAAAAAATTTAAACATGACTATAAGATTAAAATGGGTTTGTTATATTTAAACATCATTATTATTGTAGTAAGCTATATAGTTAAAATAACCACTTAAAACGACACTTATGGAACAACAAAAATTACCTAATTCAACGCTGATATTAGTTTTCGGAATCTTATCTATAGTCACCTGTTGCTGTTATGGGTTTATTGGATTAATTTTAGGAATTGTTGCAATAGTTTTAGCAAATAAAGCAACTAAATTATACGCAGAAAATCCAGAAGCATACACAGGTTTCCAGAATGTAAAGACTGGTAGGATCTTGGCAATTATTGGTGTTGTCTTAAGTGCTATTTATTTGTTGTATGTAATTTATATGTTCTCTACTGTTGGCTACGATGGTATTATGGATAGATATAATGAAGCTATGGAGCAATTCAGTAGTAATTAAAATTCTCAAACAATAAAAAAGCAACCTATTTCGACTATGCTCAATAACCAAGGTTGCTTTTTTTTGTAAAACATTGAATTATCTCTCAAATTGCTTGAGTGTTTTTGTAATAATAGAAACACAATCCAACAACTGCTCTTCTGTCATAACTAACGGAGGTGCAAAACGGATAATGTTGCCATGTGTTGGTTTTGCAAGCAAACCATTATCTTTTAAAGCCAAACAAATATTCCATGCTGTTTCACTTTCTTCATCTTCATCAATCACTATAGCATTAAGGAGACCTTTGCCTCTTACAAGGTTTACTATATTACTTGTCTCAATATATTTATTTAGTTCACTTCTAAAAAGTTCTCCAAGAACATTGGCATTTTCGGCTAAATTTTCATCCTTAACAACTTCTAACGCTGCAATAGCAACAGCTGCTGCTATTGGATTTCCTCCAAAAGTACTACCATGATTTCCAGGCTTAATAACATTCATGATGCTATCATTTGCCAAAACAGCAGAAACCGGATAGGCGCCACCACTCAAAGCTTTACCAAGAATTAAAATATCTGGAGTTACATTTTCATGGTTAACAGCCAAAAGCTTTCCAGTTCTGGCAATTCCCGTTTGCACTTCGTCTGCAATAAATAATACATTGTATTGCTCACACAAAGCTTTTGCCTTTGCTAAATAGCCTTCAGTCGGAACATAAACGCCAGCTTCACCTTGAATAGGTTCTACTAGAAACCCTGCAACATTAGGATTGTTCTTTAATGTTTCTTCTAAAGCATTGAGATTATCATATTCTATTTTAATAAACCCTTTGGTGTATGGCCCAAAGTTTTTCCTTGCTATGGCATCATTGCTAAAGGATATAATAGTGGTTGTTCTTCCGTGAAAATTATTTTCGCAAACAATGATTTCAGCTTCATTTTCGTCAATACCTTTTACCTCATAAGCCCATTTTCTACAGAGCTTTAAAGCAGTTTCTACTGCTTCTGCACCAGTATTCATTGGTAAGAGTTTATCAAACCCAAAATATTGGCAAGCAAATTTTTCGTACTTACCAAGCATATCGTTATAAAATGCTCTGGATGTTAATGTTAAATTTTGTGCTTGTTGCGTTAAGGCATTAACAATTTTAGGATGACAATGCCCTTGGTTTACAGCAGAGTATGCTGATAAAAAATCATAATACTGTTTGCCTTCTACGTCCCAAACAAAAACACCTTCTCCTCTGCTTAATACCACAGGAAGCGGATGGTAATTGTGAGCTCCATACTTGTTTTCTAAATTTATCGCTTGTTGCGAAGTCAATTGGTCTAAAATAGCCATTTTAATACGTTTTAAATTGATAAAATAACCATTCCTTCTGTACCTTTATTCTTTCGAAGTTTCCGAAAAAGCAGCGTGGGAGAGAAATCATCCCTAGAGGTTTGCAAATTAATAAATATTAGTGATTTCTTAAAATGTCTTATTATAATTTTGTTGACAGTGAAGAAATCTGTATTTCCAATCGTTTAATTTCTCTAATTAAAGCATTCTTGTCCATTTGCATCCAAGCAAAAAGTTTTAGCATACCTATAATGTTCAAACAGAAAAAGATGCCTGCTATCCATAAAATAAGTTCGTTGGTTTCTTCAACGTCAAAAGTTTGAATGATGCAATAAATAAGTAGTCCAAAAGCTATAGCCATTATAATATTCATTATGATAATGAGCCATGAGTTTTTTCCTTTAAATAACCCAAATATCATTTGAAATGCATTTTGTTCATCCAATTCATCATAGAATTTTGCTTCTTCTTGAGTTAAGGTTTCTTTAATGAGCTTGTCTATGTCTTCCATTTTAGTTTTCATAATCTTTATATTTAATTGTTTGTTTTAATTTTTCCCTAGCATGAAACAACCTTGATTTTGCTGTTCCTTCAGTTATTTTTAAAATCTTACTTACTTCTTTTAGCGAATAGCTTTCAACATAAAACAATCGAAGAACATTTTGCTGATTTTGAGGTAAACATTTAATTGCATTCAATACTTCTTTTTTAATTTGTTCATTACCTACTTCATTTCCTTCAACTTGCTCTTTTTCTTTCTCGTTCTTATAAACATTTAAAAAACTATTCTGCCTTTGTTTGGCTCTTAAAGCATCCATAGATTTTGTGTACACTATTCTTGAAGCCCAATACCCAAAACTTTCAGGGTTTTCTAGTTTATGTATCTTATCTATAATTGTTTTCCAACTGTCTTGTGCTATGTCTTTGGCTAAATCTGCATCTTTTAAAATCCAAAATGCTTTTTCACAAAAACCCTTATGCCATCGCTTAACCAATTCTGCAAGTGCTTTTACATTACCTGATTGATATTCTAAAACCAACTTTCTATCAATAATGGCTTCTTTCTTGTTCATTAAATAACTCTCAATTGTATATTAAAGACGTCAACAATTTAAAATGGTTCAATTTATTTTGAAGTTGGTTAAAGATAATTTATTTAACATACATGTTTATTTGTTGCTATTATTATTTTTGCAGGATGTCAAGAAGAAATAAAAAGCAAATCTTTACAAACATAGAAGTTGTTGATGCTGGTGCTAAAGGTAAAACCATTGCCAAAGCACCAGATGGAAAAGTGATTTTCTTACCGAATGCAGTTCCTGGCGATGTTGTAGATATACAGACCTTTAAAAAGAGAAAAGCCTATTATGAAGGCAAAGCAATTGCTTTTCATAAACTATCAGATAAAAGAACCAAACCTATTTGCGAACATTTTGGAACTTGTGGTGGATGCAAATGGCAGGATATGGGTTATGAACACCAGCTATATTATAAACAAAAAGAGGTTATTAATAATTTAACTAGAATTGGTCATATTGAATTACCTGAAGTGATGCCTATTCTAGGTTCAGAACAGCAATATTTTTATAGAAACAAAATGGAATTTTCATTTAGTGATAGTCGTTGGTTAACATTAGATGAAATAAATTCTGGTGAAGATTTGGGTGATAAAAACGCTTTGGGATTTCATATTCCAGGAATGTGGGACAAAATTCTTGATATAAAAACTTGTCATTTACAAGCAGATCCATCTAATGCTATTAGAAATGCTGTCAAAAAATTTGCAGTTGAAAAAGATTTAGAATTTTTCAACACAAGAAATCAAACAGGCCTTTTAAGAACTTTAATGATAAGAACATCTTCAACGGGTGGAATTATGGTACTCATTCAGTTCTTTAAAGATGATAAAGCAAAGCGAGAGTTATTACTTGATTTTCTGGTTGGAACATTTCCAGAAATTACCTCTTTGCTATATGTAATTAATGAAAAAGCTAATGATACTATTTATGATCAGGAAGTAATTTGTTACAAAGGAAACAATCACATTTTTGAAGAAATGGAAGGCTTGAAGTTTAAAATAAATGCCAAATCGTTTTATCAAACCAACTCACAGCAAGCCCACCAATTGTATAAAATTACCAGAGATTTTGCTGGATTAACAGGCTCTGAATTAGTCTATGATTTATACACAGGAACTGGAACCATTGCACAATTTATTGCAAAAAAAGTAAAGAAAGTGATTGGTGTAGAGACTGTTCCTGATGCTATAGAAGCTGCAAAAGAAAATGCACAATTAAATGGTATAAATAACGTTGAATTCGTGGTTGGAGATATGAAGAAAGTTTTTAATGAACAATTCATTAAAACCTATGGAGATCCAGATGTTATTATTACAGATCCACCTAGAGATGGCATGCATAAAGATGTGGTTCAACAAATATTAAATATTGCACCTTCAAAAGTTGTATATGTGAGCTGCAATAGTGCAACACAGGCAAGAGATCTAGCGTTAATGAACGATTTTTATAAAGTAACCAAAGTACAACCTGTAGATATGTTTCCTCAAACACATCATGTAGAAAATGTTGTACTTTTGGAAAAACGTTCATAATGTTTATATGTTAATTCGATTATCTGTTTATTTGTATTAAATGAGAAAATATTCGTTTGAAAATTTAGAAGTTTGGAAAGAAGCTATCGAATTAGTGAAGTTGGTTTACAAAATCACAAATGATTTTCCTTCAGAAGAAAAATTTGGCTTAGTTAGTCAGTTAAGAAGAGCTTCGGTTTCTATCGCTTCTAATCTAGCGGAAGGAACTTCTAGAAAAACAAATAAAGATAAAGCTCATTTTACAACGATATCATTTAGTTCTGCTATGGAAGTATTAAATCAACTTATAATTTCAAAAGAATTGGATTTCATTTCTGAAGATAATTATTCATCCATAAGAGATAAAATTGAAAAAATTACTAATATGCTTAATGCTTTGAGAAATTCCCAAATAAACGTATAAACCAATAAACGATTCAACTTTAAAAATGAAATATATTAAACCTGTTATACTACTTATTATTATCGTAATAGTTGGTTTTAATTTAAGTTGCGAACGCGATGACATTTGTCCAGAAGCCACGCCTACAACACCTCATTTAATTATTCGGTTGTACGACATATCCAATCAAGAAAGTAATAAGAATGCTTTTATGATGAGAATTCAAGGTATAGATAACCCTGATGTTTTAGAAGATTATGATGTAATAACCACAGATTCTATTGTCTTACCATTAAGAACCGACGCTACAGAAACAGAATTTAGACTCCATAAAGATTATGAATATGACGACAATGGTACACCTGGAGATACGAGTGATGATATTATTTCTGGTAATGAAGATATTATTACCATTACCTATGCCACACAAAAAGTTTATGTTTCCAGAGCTTGTGGCTATAAAACAACTTTCGAAAATGTAATAGTCACACATGAAGATGATGGAGACAACTGGATACAACTCATACAATCTGTAAACGATAACTTATCTGTAGAAAATGAAAATGCAGCACATTATAAAATATTCCATTAAAAATCTTGCTTTCATCTTTCTGTTTTGTGCTTCTGTTTCTGCACAAAATGATAGTATTGTAAGTACCATCACAGATTCTGTTAAGGTTCAAAATGATTCGATCAAAATCAAAAATAAATTTGGATTACGAGTTGGTGGAGATATAAGTAAACTTGTTCGTTCTTTTATTGATGATGACTATAAAGGTTTTGAAATTAACGGAGATTTCAGGTTAACCAGAAAAATGTATCTAGCTGCTGAATTGGGAACCGAAGAAAAAATTTCTTCTACAGATTATTTGAATGTTACCACAACTGGAAGCTATATTAAAGCTGGTATAGATTACAATCTTTACAAAAACTGGCTAGACATGGAAAACATGATTTACAGTGGTTTTCGTATTGGAGCAAGTACTTTTAACCATACTTTAAATGATTATACAATATACTCTCAAGACCAATATTGGACGCCACAATTTACATCAGACACCGCAGAAGATTTTGATGGTCTGACAGCAATTTGGGCTGAAATAATTTTTGGTATTAAAGCAGAGGTTTTTAACAATCTTTATGTAGGACTGAATGTTCAATTTAAAGGGTTAGTCAGTGAAACAGAACCATCCAATTTTGAAAACTTGTATATCCCTGGATTTAATAAGACTTATGACAGTGGTGGTTTCGGTTTTGGCATTGGTTATAACATTTCTTATTTAATCCCTCTTTACAAAAAAGATAAAGCATTGGCCATAGAAGAGTAACAAAAAATTCTGTATCTTTTCCATGAAAATCATGGTGTTTTTATGGATAAAGAAGCTATTGCAGAATTGCTCGAAACAAAAAGGCAAGATTTATACAATTGGTTGGCTGATCAAGATGACAGTAAATGGGAGACTGGTCCAGATAATAAGTGGACAACCGGACAGCAAATACTTCATCTTCTTCAAAGCGTAAAACCATTGAACAACGCATTAAGTTTACCTAAATTCGTTTTGCGCTATAAGTTTGGTAAAGCCAACAGAGAAGTAAGAAGTTACCAAACTGTTGTGAACCGTTATCTGGAACGTTTAAAAGATGTTCCTAAAGGAGCTGTTTCTCCTTTCTCTCGAAATATGAAAGTGCCTCCATTAAAAGAAAAACAATACCTTTTGGATAGACTTCATGTAGAAATCAAAAAATTAGAATACAAAACCAGAAAAATTTCAGATAGAAATCTAGATACTGTTATCCTTCCACATCCATTAATGGGTAAAATGATAGCTCGTGAAATTATTATGTGGTCGGCTTATCATATAGAGCATCATACCAAACAACTTAAGGAAAACTATTAACTATGAAAAAATTTCTAATTGCTGTCTTTATATTGTCGTCAATAAGTTCATCTGGCTTTAATGTTTCTAAATCGAATCCTGCAGTAGACTTTTTAAATTCTTTATCACAAGAACAAAGAGAAAAAACACAATTGCCATTTGATGATATTACCAGAAAAGAGTGGCATTTTCTACCTGGAGCCATGTGGCCAAGAGCTGGAATACAATTGTTTGAGCTGAATGAAAATCAAAAGGTTTTACTTTTCAACTTATTAAAAAGTGACTTGAGTGAGACTGGTTATAACAAAACCATGAAAATCATGGATCTAGAAAATGTTCTTGCAGAAATAAGCGGAGATTCTGACTTTAGAGATGCTGAAAAGTATAGTATTGCTTTTTACGGAAATCCTGAAAAAGACAAAAAATGGTCATGGTCTTTTGAAGGGCATCACGTGTCTTTAAACTTTACAATTGTTGATGATAAAATATCTATTGCACCAAGATTTATGGGCGCAAATCCTGCAATTATAAAAGAAGGTGAAAGAGAAGGCGAAAAAACATTAGAAAAAGAAGAAGGTCTTGGCTTTATATTAATCAACAGTCTTTCTGAAGAGCAAACACAAAAAGCTATTTTTCAAAAGGAATCATTTTTTGATATTGTTACATCTAATGCTATAGAAGTTGCTCCTCTTGAAAAAGTTGGTATAGAAATGTCAGAATTAAACACCAAGCAACAAAGCATATTGTTGGATTTGTTGAACGAATACCTCTCTACAATGCCAACCGAATTAGCAGAAAAAAGAATGGCCCGTTTAAAAGCCGAAGAACTCAATGCCATAACTTTTGGTTGGGCAGGTTCTACACAACTTGGTAAGCCACATTATTACAGGATACAAGGCAAAACCTTTTTGGTTGAGTTAGACAATACACAGAGCAATGCCAATCATATTCATTTGGTTTGGCGTGATTTTAATGGTGATTTTGGTAGAGATTTAATTGCAGAACATTATAAAAATTCTAAACATTAAAATGCAAAATGGAAGCATTTAAAAAATTTTTAGAACTTGAATTATTCAGTATAGGAGAGTATAATTTACGTGTTTATAACATTCTTATAATCCTTCTGATTTTATTAGGCACAAGATTCGTATTATGGATTATTAAAAAGGCTCTATTTAGAAAAACCAAATTTAAAAGGCTTGACAGTGCCAATACTTATGCACTATTTCAAATTATAAAATATGCTCTATGGGTAATTGCCATTAGTTTTGCGATCGAGTCCGTTGGCATTAAAATTACTGTATTAATTGCAGGCTCTGCTGCATTGTTGGTAGGAGTTGGTCTTGGATTACAACAAACCTTTAATGATGTTATCTCTGGAATTATTTTGCTTTCAGAAAAGTCAATAAAAATAAACGATATCCTTCAAATTGATGGTGATGTCGTAAAAATTCAAAGCATAGGTTTGAGAACCTCTAAAGCTTTAAATAGAGATGATATTTCTATCATCATTCCTAACTCATTGATAACCACAAGTAAAGTAATTAATTGGAGCCATCAATCTAAAAAAACACGATTTAAAATAGATGTAGGGGTTGCTTATGGAAGTGATGTTGATTTAGTTATAAAAATTTTGGAAGAAAGCGCATTTGAGCATCCGGATATTTTTGATCGGGATTTGGTTGAAGGCAGATTACTAAATTTCGGAAATTCCGCGTTAGAATTTCAATTGTACTTTTTTAGTAAAAATATCTTCAGAATAGATAAAGCTAAAAGCGATATCAGAAGAAATATCAATAAAAAATTCAAAGAAAATAATATCACAATACCATTCCCACAGATGGATGTCTATTTAAAGAAAAATAAAGACAATAATGATTTTGAATCACTTCAAAAAAAAGATTAAAAGTTAAGTTTAACAAACAATCAATTTGGTACTTCAAATAATAATTAAAACTACAGATGATTGAAAGCATTGAAAATATTGAATTAAAGTATTTAACCATCAGTGATTATCAAGAATTAAAAGAAGCTATGATAGAGGCATATTCGTCCAGTATGCCAAATTCTTATTGGAAAGAAGAACATATTAAATCATTAATCCATAAATTCCCTGAAGGTCAAATAGTGATAAAAATAAACGACCAACTCGCAGGATGTGCGTTATCAATTATAATAGATTATGATAAGTTTGATGACCACCATACTTACAAAGAAATTACAGGAAATTATACTTTCAATACGCACCATAAAGATGGCGATGTGTTGTATGGTATAGATGTCTTTATTAAATCTGAATATAGAGGATTAAGACTAGGGAGAAGGTTGTACGATTACAGGAAAGAATTGTGTGAAAAACTGAATTTAAGAGGCATTGCTTTTGGTGGTAGAATACCTAATTATCATAAGTATTCAGACACAATCTCACCTAAAGAATATATAGAAAAAGTAAAGCGAAAAGAGATTCATGATCCAGTTTTAAACTTTCAAATCTCAAATGATTTTCATCCTTCAAAAGTATTAAAAGGGTATTTAGAAGGAGACGAAGCTTCTAATGAGTTTGCTGTTTTAATGGAATGGGATAATGTGTATTACGAAAAACAAACAATAAAAGCCTCAACAAAAAAGAAAGTAGTCAGATTAGGTTTAATACAGTGGCAAATGCGTTTGTATAAGAACCTAACAGAACTAATGCAACAAGCAGAGTATTTTGTGGATGCGGTATCTGCTTATCGTTCAGATTTTGCTTTATTCCCAGAATTTTTTAATGCTCCACTAATGGCAGATGATAATCACCTACCAGAGTCTGAAGCCATCAGGAAATTGGCAAAACATACACCAGATATAGTGCAGAAGTTTTCAGAACTAGCCATTACTTACAACATCAACATAATTACTGGAAGTATGCCAGAATTGAAAGATGATTTTTTGTATAATGTTGGTTATATATGCAAAAGAGATGGTAATACAGAACGCTACGAAAAGCTACATGTCACGCCAGATGAAGCCAAAGTTTGGGGAATGCAAGGTGGCAATGAATTAAAAACATTTGATACTGATTGTGGAAAAATTGGAGTGTTGATTTGTTATGATTCTGAATTTCCTGAATTGAGTAGAATTCTGGCTGATGAAGGCATGGATATTCTATTTATTCCTTTTTTAACCGATACTCAAAATGGGTACTCAAGAGTACGTCATTGTGCCCAAGCTAGAGCCATAGAGAATGAATGCTATGTTGCTATTGCAGGTAGTGTTGGCAATTTACCAAAAGTTCATAATATGGATATTCAATTTGCGCAATCTATGGTTTTTACACCTTGTGATTTTTCATTTCCTGTTAATGGCATTAAAGCAGAAGCCACCACCAATACAGAAATGATTTTAATTGCAGATGTAGATATTGATCTATTGCGAGAGCTCAATCAATTTGGTAGTGTTAGAAATTTGAAGGATAGAAGAAAAGATATATTTGAATTAAAAAAAATAAATACGAGTGATGGGAATAAATAACGGTTTAAAAAACAGCTTAAAATTAGGTTTGCTCTTTATTGTTGTCACAACAGTTGGATGTAAAAATAACCAAGACAACTTACAAGAATTTGGAGAACTTTACAATGCAGCCTGGAACAGCCAAAAACCAGAACAAGTGGCTTCATTTTTTGCAACAGATGGAGCCTTAATTGTGAACAGAGGAACTCCTATTGTTGGTAGAGAAGCCATCACCAAATTTGCTAGCGATTTTATGTTAGCTTTTCCAGATATGAAACTTACTATGGATAGTTTAGTTACAAAAAATGGAAGAACAGGTTTTCACTGGACCTTTGTTGGCACAAATACTGGACCAAATGGCACTGGTAATCCTGTAAACTTTAGTGGATTTGAAAGTTGGAAATTTAATGAAGAAGGGCTTATTCAAGAATCTATTGGAACTTATGACGCTGATGAATACAACAGACAGCTTACTGGAAATGTTGCCGATTAATATTTTACTTTAGTAAAAAAATACTGTAAACAATTAGTATGACAGATACTAAAAAACTATATAAAATAGCACTACTACTTGCTATATTCACAATTATCTACAATATTGCAGAAGGTATCATTTCCACATATTTTGGTTACGAAGACGAGAGTCTGGCGTTATTTGGTTTTGGCATCGATAGTTTTATAGAAGTTATTTCAGGATTGGGCATTGCTCACATGGTGTTAAGAATACAAAACAATCCTAACAGCAACAGAGACAATTTTGAAAGAACAGCATTAAGAATAACAGGTGTTGCCTTCTATCTATTGGTTTTTGGTCTTGTAGTAACAAGTTTGTATAATCTCTGGATAGGACATAAACCCATATCAACATTTTGGGGCGTTATAATATCCATTATTTCAATTTTGATCATGTGGTTTCTAGTTATCTCCAAAAGAAATGTTGGTAAACAACTCAACTCCGAACCTATTTTGGCAGATGGCAATTGCACATTGGTTTGTTTGTATATGTCTATCATTCTGTTAGTGAGTAGTGGCATTTACGAGCTGTTCCACATTGCATATATAGACAGTATTGGTACCTTGGGATTGGCGTATTTTGCTTTTAACGAAGGCAAAGAATGTTTTGAAAAAGCCAATAGCGACAAGTATTGCTCTTGTGATGATTAAAATACTATAATTTAAATATAAGCTCTATTATGGAACGTAAAAAACAAATTTTCGTTACTGGTGTCACAGGAAACCAAGGTAGTGCGGTAGCAAAATACCTATTACAACAAAATCATTCGGTTGTTGGTTTAACACGTAATGCAAATTCTGAAAAAGCAAAACAATGTAAGGCACAAGGCATTACAGTTGTTGAAGGGAATCTTAACAACCCTAAATCTTTTGAATCCTATCTTGATCAGGCTGACGCTGTATATCTGGTGCAAACGTTACAACAAAAAGACCAGGAGATTCAACAAGGAAAACAATTTATTGATGCCATTAAGCCTGAAAATAAAACCCATTTAGTTTACGCTTCTGTTCTTGGAGCAGACCTAAACACAGGAGTACCACATTTTGATAGCAAATTTGAACTTGAGAATTATATTAAATCAAAAAATCTTAATTATACCATACTTCGACCAGCTTCATTTTTTGAAAATCATTTGTTTCCACGAGTTGCCAATGATATTAGAAAAGGAAAGTACATTTCGCCTTTAAATAAAACGTGTAAACAACAATTGATAGGCGTTGATGATATAGGAAAAATTGCAGCTACAGTAATTTCCAACAAAGAAAAATATAGTGATAAAACCATTTCTATCGCTACAGACGAATGGCAGATAGGTAAAATTCCGCAAGTATTTTCAGAAGCTATGAATAAGCCTGTAAGCTATAAAAAACTTCCAGGATTTATTTCACGATTGGCTATGGGAAAAGATCTTTCAAAAATGTTTAAATATATGAACCAAAACGACTTTTGTGTCATAGATAATATCCAAGACCTTAAAGACGAATTCAATATACGTGGAGATTTTAGAAGTTGGGTTCATGATAATTTTACCTCGTAAACAACAAGTAACTAACAATGTATGCTGATTATCTGGTTTACTAAAAGTTAATAACTTCTAAACCAAATTTTTGCTTCTCTTATTTTTAAAAACGAACTTCGTTAATCATCTGGTATAAAACATTTAAACGATACATATCATGTTGTTAGCAGAAATAAACCAAAAAATAAATAGGTCATGAAAAAAAATATTCTCTTCACTTTTAGCCTCCTAATGGTCATTTCTTGCTCTAACGAAAAGAGTCAAGAAGTAGTTAAATCTTATATCGCTGCTCACAACGCTCATGATATTGAAAAATCCTTGACTTTTTATGATGAAAACGTTGTATTTGAATTAAAGGGTGTTTGGACAAAAGAAGGATTAAGCCAAATACAATCTCTTGAGGAATGGGACGCGGCTTTAAACAGCAATTTAAAGCTGGAATCTATGATCTCGAAAGAAGACTCGGTTTTTTGTAGAGTTGTGGAAAACAATGACTGGTTCGATGCAGTAGGGATTACAGATTTAGTTCACGACCCAGCGATTTTTGTTGTAAAAAATGGAAAAATCAAAAAAATTATTGGTTATCCATCACAGAAAACGGGAAAAGAAATAGAAGCTGTTATCGGAGCGCTTTATCAATGGTCACAAAAAGCCCAAGACTCAACAATCAATGAATTAATACAAAATGGCCAATTCGTATATTCCGCCAAATCAGCCGAAAAATGGCTCAATCTTTTTGAGAAGTGGAAAACTTCGGATAGTTTGAAATAAAATTCCCATAGTTTTATATCTACTAAAAACGGCTAAAATCCATTACTCACATATAACCTAAACCAAAAAATGTTATCTTTTAGGTAATACAAATTTACTCCTGAAACTTTACCTATTTGCTGCATTAATACATTCTTGTCATTGCGATGCTGACGTTTACTGTCAGCAGAAGCAATCTCATGATAGAAAACAAAACAAACAGATTACCACGTCGTTCGTTACTCACGCCTCATAATGACAACTTTAATTAAAACTGCAAACTGATGACTGGATACTGATGACTGGATACTGATGACTGCCTACTAACTTACTTTTGGTATTTTGCTTTCTTGCTTCCCTCGTACATCTCATACTTTACCAAACGTGCTTCCAATTTGGCATTAAAGACCTTAATTTTTCGGGAAGGTCGCAATCCAACACATTTTAAGGCATCCAAATTTGAGGTAATAAACCAGGCATCGGTATTTGGGTAACCTTGCTTCAGCGTATCACCAATATTTTGATAAAAAGTTTCCATATCCAAATCCAATCGCTCTCCATACGGTGGATTAAAAACCATGTGTAACTTCTCCTCTCCTGCTTTCTGGGTTTTAAAGAAGTCTTCGTGTTTTATGGTTATAAACTCTTCCAGATGTGCATTCTTTATATTGGCTTTGGCTTTGCTTACAGCACTTGGCGATTTATCGTAACCAATAATCTTATGATGAAAATCCCTGGCTTTCTTGAACAACGATTCTTCAATGGTTTCAAACAAATCGACATACCAATCCTGCCAACGTTCAAAAGCAAATTCCTTTCGCATCAAATTCGGTGGAATGTTACAGGCAATCATAGCAGCTTCGGCAAGAATGGTACCACTACCACACATGGGGTCCATAAAATCGCTTTGTCCATCCCAACCAGATAGCATGACTAAACCTGCTGCAAGCACTTCGTTTATAGGTGCAATATTGGTAGCTGTTTTGTAACCGCGTCTATGTAAAGATTCTCCAGAGGTATCCAGAGAAATAGTACACACTTGTCTATCTATATGCACATTGATCTTTAAATCTGGAAAACGCAAATCTACATTTGGCCGTTCTTTTGTAGTGTCTCTAAACTTATCGACGATGGCATCTTTGGTTTTAAGAGCAATGTATTTGGAATGTGTAAATACTTTAGAATGTACAGTAGAATCTATAGCCAAAGTTCCTGTTGGTTTTAAATACTTTTCCCAAGGCATTTTATACACTTGGTCATACAAATCCTTTTCATTTAACACACGAAACGTCTTAATAGGTTTTAAAATTTTAATGGCAGTACGTAAGGCTAAATTGGCTTTATACATAAACCCTTTGTCGCCAACAAAACTCACATTTCTGACACCAATTTTTACATCTTGAGCGCCTAACTGTTTGAGTTCGTTTGCCAGTAATTCTTCAAAGCCAAATAATGTTTTGGCAACCATCTGAAAATTATTCTCCATTACAATCACAAAATAGATTGCAAAAATACAGTATTTTTGTAGTGTTACACATGCATATATGATAAAAGACAAAACATCGTGGTACGCTTCATGGTTTGATACACCTTATTACCATCTTCTATATAAAGAAAGAAATCAGTCTGAAGCACGCATGTTTATGGACAATCTAACCGGTTATTTAAATATTCCTGAAGGTTCAAAAATTTTGGATCTAGCCTGCGGAAGAGGACGACATTCCAGATACTTAAACTCCATTGGTTATGATGTTACAGGCGTTGATTTGTCTATAAACAGTATTGCCTATGCCAAACAATTTGAAAATGAAACGCTTCATTTTGAAGTTCATAACATGTGTAAGTCATACAGCGAACAGTTTGATGCTGTTTTTAATTTATTCACCAGTTTTGGGTATTTTGATAAAGAGGAAAATAACCTGAAAACCATAAAAGCTATTAAAGCCGATTTGAATGAGTCTGGTTTTGGAGTCATCGATTTTATGAATTCTCAATACGTTATTGATACTTTGGTACCGCAAGACAAGAAAACTGTTGAAGGCATAACATTTTACCAAGAGCGATATGTGCAAGATGGGTATATCTTTAAAAATATAAATTTTAATGCAGATGGAAGACATTATGACTTTCAGGAACGTGTAAGAGCCTTTACTTTAGAAGATTTTGAAACGATGTTCAATGAGGCTGATGTTCATTTATTGGATGTGTTTGGTGACTACAAGTTGGGACGCTATGACGAAAAAACTTCTGAACGACTAATTATGATATTTAAATAAATGACAGCCATTGTTTTACCAATTATTTCAGTGCTTATTGGGTTTCTATTAGTGCTGATTTTTAAACCATCACAACAA
>DATGBV010000294.1:0-2031 GCA_035312485.1 Flavobacteriaceae bacterium
TCCACCACATCTTTGGTTTCGCGAATTCCAGCAGTATCAATAAATCTGAACCCAATGTTGGAAAATCTACTTTGCTTAATGCTTTGTTGAATGAAGACCGCGCTATCGTTTCTGAAGTAGCAGGCACAACCAGAGATACCATAGAAGATGAAATCTCTATTGGTGGTATTGGTTTCAGATTTATTGATACTGCTGGAATTCGTGAAACCAAAGATGTGGTAGAGAGTATTGGTATTAAAAAAACCTTTGAAAAGATTGAGCAATCGCAGGTTGTTATTTATTTGTTTGATGCTTCAAAAAGTATAGATAGCTTAAATGAGGTCATACTAGAAATTGGGAAGATTAAAAATAAATATCCTCAAAAACCATTACTGATTCTCTCCAATAAGATCGATCAATTGGATGAAGTTCAATTAAAAACTCTACAATCTACCATACAAGATGTGAAATTACTTTCAGCCAAAACTGGAGTTGGAGTAGAAGAGCTCACAGATTCGCTTTTAAACTTAATAAATACTGGAGCCTTACGAAATAATGAAACCATTGTGACCAATACCAGACATTATGATGCTTTGTTAAAAGCCTTTGAGGAAATACAAAAAGTAAAAGAAGGTTTAGACACTGGACTTTCAGGTGATCTATTGGCTATTGATATCAGACAAGCTTTGTATCACTTTGGAGAGATTACAGGTGAAATTACTAATGACGACCTATTGGGAAACATTTTTGCTAACTTCTGCATCGGTAAATAAAAATCATCTCTTTATCTAGCATCTATCTTACTTTAATTAAATATTAATCATATATTGATTTAACATTCTATAACCTTGCTTTAAATATATTATAACCACGCTATAACTATTGATTAAATATTTAGTATCTTTCGTTTTTAATTGCTTTATGAATTAAACAAAAAAGTATGGCAAAGCAAAAAGGTATTATACCACTTGTAGGTACTATAGGAGGTGTTAATTTTTACTATTTGAATGGAAAGCCTGTAGCCAGAAAGGCTGGAGGAGGCTTTAATGGAAAGGCCATTAAGACTAAAGCGAATATGCGGCGTGTGCGTGAGAATAGTAGTGAATTTGGACATTGCTCTGAAGTGAACAAGGTTTTTAGAAAGGCATTACGGCCATTTTATAAAGGATACAAGTTTACTCATTTTCATAGTCGGTTAATGACTTTGTTTACTCAACTTAAGGATCTTGATACCATAAACCAACGTGGTAAGCGTGTTGTTTTTGAAGGTGTTCTCACCACAGAAGGGCTTTCTTTTTTAAAACAATTTAATTATACGCCTGAATGTGATGTGCGATATGTATTGCCTTTTGATTTTGAAATTGATGGAAGCACTTTTGCATTGATGATTTCTCATTTTGATATAAACAAGGTTAATTTTATAAGTGGAGCTACACATATTGAGATTAACTATGGTGTGCTTGACTTTAATTTTGAGACTTTATCATATGCTTTACATTTAGCTACACCTTCGGTTTTAGATAAGTCTTTTACCAATACAACTGTGGTGCTAACTCTTGAGAGTTTACCCACTTCTGTTGGGACGTTACTTTGTGTGTTGGGTGTGCGGTTTTATCAGGAAGTTGATGGGCAATTGTATTTGTTGAATGCTAATAATGGGGTAGGTTTTTTTGTGATTGAAAGTTTATAATGTCCTTTTTTAATTACCAGTTTGCGAATTAAGTTAACTTCTGTTGGAGTATTTTATTTTCTGAATTAATGTTTACTATTTTTCTTCTCATGTCTTTATTACTTGTAAAGTGCCTAGAGATGTCCATAGTTTTTGTTGTGTAATCATTCTTGCCTTTTTCATTTTCATAAAAAAATCAAATTTTGATTGATTTACAATTTTCATGTTCAAAAACTTCATTTAGTAGAAGCCTATCCGACAATCCACATGAATGACCATAAATACAGACTTGATATTCTTTTGATGAAAACCTTAATAACTGTCTGTAGTTACCATTATTAAAGTATTTCTTTGTGATTTATAAATTTTAATTATTACTTGGA
>DATGBV010000295.1:0-5168 GCA_035312485.1 Flavobacteriaceae bacterium
TATTTCTTACACGTTCTTTGCCGAATTGGTCAACAAAACCTTCAGTAATCTTAAAAACACCTCCATATTCGGCAATATCCTGTCCCATAATTACCAAATCTTGATGTTGTTCCATCGATCGTTTTAAACCTTCTGAAACAGCATCAACAAACCTTATTTCATTTAAAATATTATTTGATTTAACTTCCTGATAATTATATGGTTTATAGATATCATTTAATTCATTGGTTAAATTAGGAACTATAGCTTCTTCTTCATAGGCTTTTTGAAGATTCTGGTCAATTTGTTCAGATATTTTGTCCTTTAAAGCTGTATCGTCTTCTTCAGATAAGATATTTTCCTGGATAAGAAATTTTTGAAAATTTATGACAGGGTCTCTATTTGCCCAATATGTCATTAATTCTTCTGGTACATATTTGGTTCCGCTTGCCTCTTCATGACCACGCATTCTAAACGTTTTAAACTCAATAAGAATTGGCCTTGGATTATTTCTTACACTTTCAATAATAATACTCACTTTAGAATATACTTCTGCAACATTATTTCCATCAATTAGATGTGATTCCATGTCATAACCTATGGCACGATCAATAAGGTTTTCGCAATTATATTGTTCATTTGTCGGAGTTGAAAGTCCGTAGCCATTATTTTCTATACAGAACAAAACAGGAAGTTTCCAAACAGATGCGATATTGAGAGCTTCATGAAAATCACCTTCACTGGTTCCTCCTTCACCTGTAAACACTGTAGTGACTTGTTTTTTATTTTTCAATTTACTAGCTAACGCAATACCATTTGCAACACCTAGTTGAGGACCTAAATGGGAAATCATCCCAACAATTTTGTAGTCTTGAGTTCCAAAATGAAATGATCGATCTCTTCCTTTAGTAAAGCCACTAGCCTTTCCTTGCCATTGACAAAACAATCTGTATAAAGGAATTTTTCGTGTTGTAAAAACACCTAAATTTCTGTGCATTGGAAGAATATATTCCTCTGAATCCATAGCCATTGTAACAGCTACAGAGATTGCTTCTTGACCAATACCAGAAAACCATTTGCTAATTTTACCCTGTCTTAAAAGAATGAGCATTTTTTCTTCTATCATCCTTGAAAGAAGCATATTTTTATACATATCCTTTAAAACAGAAGTATTTAGATTATAGGAAGAATAATCAAAATTATTTTCAAATGATACTTTTTCGTTCATAAAAAGAATTTATCAAATATATATAAATTAAGAGCCAAAAAATTAACGATTTCTTAAAATCTCTATATCAATTTTGTATTGTTTTTTATACATTTGTTTAATGTGTTATTAAATTATTTCGATAGTTTATAAAAACCATTCTTTATGGATTTACATGACCAACTTAAAAATTTGTTCCCAGATCATGTAATAAGTAACAACGAGGAGAGCGAGCATATTGATGATGATATTTGGATGCAAGATGAACCTATTGTTTGCAAATATGAAAAACGCAAAGGAAAACCCATAACAATTTTAGAAGGCTATACAGGAGCAACCGAAGATTTTAAAGCTTTGGCAAAAGAGCTTAAAACAAAATTAAGTGTAGGTGGCAGTTATAAAGATGAAAAAATCATTATACAGGGCGATTACAGAGACAAAATAATGCAAATTTTAAAAGACAAAGGGTTTGCGGTAAAACGGGTTGGTGGCTAATTATGGAAAAGCAAAGACTACATATTACCAACGGAAGTAATCTTACAGATTATTTGAAAGATCTTGATTTTAAAGGGGAAATACTCACCTGGGAAGAAATGCTATGCGAAGGGCCTGTTGTTGTAGGCATAGAATCTGAAGATTTTTTAAATACCAGAAAGGCGTTTTTAAATTCTACTTATGATATTGAAATTGATGAGTTTGAATTTAAAGAAGAACTTAAAAAATTGGATTGTATTGAAAAATATTCAGAAATTGTTTTATGGTTTGAGTACGATTTATTCTGTCATATAAACCTTTTAGGCGTCATTAATTTGTTGCAACAAAAGAAAATTAAACTGCCATTGTATTTGGTTTGCAGCGGAAGAATAAAAGGTGAAACTGGACTTAAAGGACTATCTGAATTAAAACCAAACCAGCTTCTTAAGCATTATAAAGAACGTATTAAGCTTACAGATGAGGACATAGACATGGCCATAACTTTATGGAAAACTTATTGCGGTAAAGACCATAATCTTTTAAAACCATATATTGTAAAAAAATCCTCTTTCACTTATATGAGCAATTGTCTAAAGGCGCATTTGGAGCGGTTTCCAAGTTCTAAAAATGGCTTATGTGCTTTAGAAGAAAATATTCTTAAAATTGTTCATGATAATAAAATTAAATCAAGGCACCATTTATTAGGTTACGCACTAAATTATCAAGGATATTATGGTTTTGGTGACATACAACTAGATAGAATTATAGATAAATTATCCATTTTCTTTACTCAAACCGAAGATTCAATCAAACTAAACAGAAAAGGCCATGAAGCTCTTATTGGCCATCATAATTTTTCTTCAGAAGTTAATAATAATATGAAGTTTGGCGGTATCAATAAATTAGACTTTCAATTTAATAAAGATCAAAATAAACTTATAAAAACCATTTTGAACCCCAATTAAAATTCTTAAGTTTAAATATCATTCAATATTGTTTAAATGACTACTATTAAAATTGGAGGTGTTCCAGAACATTTTAATCTTGCCTGGTATCTAACCCTTAAAGATGGAGAATATAAAAAAGAAGGTATAAATCTTCGATGGCAAGATTTTCCTGGAGGCACAGGCGCCATGTGTAAAGCGCTCCGAAATAATGAAATAGATCTTGCAGTCATCCTCACAGAAGGTATTATAAAGGATATTGTTCAAGGCAACCCATCTAAAATAGTACAAACATTTGTCCAATCACCACTTATTTGGGGAATTCACGTAGCTCACAATTCCAATTATAAAACTATTGAAGATATTCGAGGACAAAAAGCAGCCATAAGTCGTTATGGTTCTGGGTCGCATCTTATGGCATACATCAATGCCGAAAACCATCAATGGGATTTGGAAAAAAACCTCAATTTTGAAGTTGTCAAAGATTTGGATGGTGCAGTTGAAGGATTGACCTCTGGCCAGGCAGATTATTTTCTATGGGAAAAATTTACTACAAAGCCATTGGTAGACAATCATGTTTTCAGACGTATAGGAAATTGTCCAACACCATGGCCATGCTTTGTTATTGCTGTAACCAATAAAACATTAAAGGATAATTTAAATGAAGTGCAAACCATTTTAAATATTATCAACAACATAACTATAGAATTTAAAAATATTCCGAGTATAGACAGAACCATAGCTAACCGATATAACCAACAATTAGAAGATGTTCAGGAATGGTTGAGTCTTACAGAATGGTCACAACATAATATGGATGAAGCTACTTTTAATAATATTCAACAGAAACTTTTAAAATTGAACATTATAAAAAGCACATTGAATTATCATGATGTAATTGTAAGTATTTAATTTTAAATTACAGTAATTAACTGATAATCATTTATTTAATAACTTATATGTTAATATGGTGTTAACAAAATTTTGAAATTTACTTTTTAAATAACAATATATTTGTATATTGAAAAAAATTGTGAACCAAACCAAATCGCAAATGATATTAACAATTACTATTGTACTTACGGTATTGATAGCAATTAACTTCCTACTGCTTATGTTCAGTTGTAACAAGACAACAAAACGCGTAAAAGAAGTTAACAAGCCTACTTTAGTTCCTCAACAACTCACCAAGCAACCGGCTTCAAGGCAGCTTGCTCCAACAGGTAGTTAGTTTTACTAAAGTGCTTATTGTCAAACCAATATCCTCTGTTAGCGCTTAATGGCGATGGATGTCCTGATGTCAAAATATGATGTTTCTGGGAATCAATAAGCCGTGATTTGTTTTTTGCGTAACTTCCCCATAAAAGAAATATAATATTCTCTTTTTCATCGCTTATTGTTTTTATAACAGCATCTGTAAAAATTTCCCAACCTTTATTTTGATGACTACCAGCAGTATGTGCTCTTACAGTTAATGTAGCATTAAGAAGTAAAACACCTTGGTCTGCCCAGCGTAATAAGCTTCCGCTTTTTGGGTAAGGAATTCCTAAATCGGTTTCTATTTCCTTAAAAATATTGATTAATGAAGGTGGATGTGCAATACCATCATTTACCGAAAAGCACAGACCATGAGCCTGACCAACACCATGGTATGGATCCTGACCAATAATAACTACTTTTACATCTTCAAAATGACAATGTTCAAAAGCATTAAAAATCTCCTTTCCTGGCGGAAAACACCTGTGTGTTTTATATTCTTCTTTTACAAAAGTTGTTAAGTCTTCAAAATAAGGCTTATCAAACTCTTCCTGCAAATAGGTTTTCCAACTTTCGTGTATGTTCACTTCCATAATCAATAATTTCGTTCAGCATTCTAAAATAATACTATCTTTAGTTTTTCTAAAACTAATCGACTTGAAAAAACTAAAATTTCCAACTGCCCAAACCATTTTATTGATTATTGCAGCACTAGTAGCTATTCTTACGTGGATTATTCCCGCCGGAAAATACAATTCGTTGGCCTACAATCAGGATACCAAAACATTTTCTGTTATCACTCAAGAGTCGACAACCACATTACCAGCAACTCAAAAAACGTTGGACGATCTTGAAATTAAAATACCTTTAGAAAAATTTACAAGTGGTGATATCTGGAAACCTATTAGTATTCCTAATACGTTTCAAGAATTGGAAGCCAAACCACAAGGTCCAATTGAGCTGATCTTATCACCAATAAAAGGGATTATTGAAGCAGCAGACATTATTTTTCTGGTGCTTTTTATTGGTGGTTTAATAGGTATCATGAACTCCACAGGAGCTTTTGAAGCTGGTATAGCCTGGCTTGCAGAAGCACTTAAAGGACGAGAATATTGGTTGATTATTTCTGTAACCCTTTTAATTTCAATTGGTGGTACTACGTTTGGCCTGGCTGAAGAAACCATTGCCTTCTACCCTATTTTAATTCCTGTTTTTCTGGCTGCAAAATATGATGCCATGGTACCTTTGGCTTGTATCTTTTTAGGGTCTTCGGTTGGTAGTATGTGTTCTACAACCAATCCATTTAG
>DATGBV010000296.1:0-2303 GCA_035312485.1 Flavobacteriaceae bacterium
TAACATTTTGTTCACCTTCTTGAATAATACTTCCAGGGTTATTTGGATCGTCTCCCCAATCACCTGGCCAATCTCTAATTTCTAAAAATTTAAATTCAGCTCCATCAGGTAAATCGTAAACTACTGTAAATACATTTTCACTGGTATTAGCAAATTGTACAGCAGTAGCTGGATCCCAACCAGTCATTGAGCCAACCAAATATAAATTATCTGGAGAGGTAACTAACTCTAAATTATAAGTTAAAGTACTAAAATCTACAGTGATCTTATATTTTCCTGCGGTAATACCACTAACATTTTGTTCACCTTCTTGAATAATACTTCCAGGATTGTTTGGGTCTTCACCCCAATCACCATCCCAACCAGTATTTGTTGGTAAGAATTTAAATTCAGCACCATCAGGTAAATCTATTGTAATTGTAAAAATATCACCATTTTTATCAAATGGTAATGAAGTTGCAGGATCCCAACCAGTTAGCGAGCCAACTAGATACAGCTCGTCTGGAGTAAGGATTTGTTCCATGGAAATAGTGTTAGTGACTAAATTTACTGTAATATCAAACTTACCAACAAACCCAGAAACATTTACGCCTCCATATTTTGTTAATGTTGTGGAACCAGCTTCAACTAATTGCCACATTACGTCATCACTAGTATTACTTTCAATGAAATTAAATTCATCACCATCAGCAAATTCATGAGTAATCTTAAATATATTAAACTCACTCATTGTCATAGATAAAGCCATAGAAGGATCCCAACTAGTAAATGAACCATTTAAATAAAGTGCTTCTACACTTTCTACATGAGGTGTTACTATTAAAGTGATAATATTTGAAACCTCACTATTTGAAGCCATAATTCTAACTTCAATAGGAGATTCTTGACTGTGAGTTAATCTCATATCATCTAAAAGAATCGTGTTTAATTCTCCAACAGACCAACTTCTATTGTTCACGTCTGAAGTTCCAGCATTTGTTGGAGATGCAAATTCAGTATCAGGTAAAGCAAATTCAACAGTGTAAGTTATACCATCTGAATTATTTTTTGTGTCTTCCCAAACTAATGTTAAAGCCGTATTACTTGGGTTCGTGTCATCAAGAACCAATGTTGAACCTCCTAATGGAGATGCAATAGTAAACGTTGGTTCAGGATTTTGAACGATATAATCTATATCTTCATCATCACTACAAGAATATACACCTGCAATAACAATTAAACTAAATAAAACTTTATATAATTTTTTCATAATTATTAATTAATTTAAAGTTAATGAATAAGTGTACTCTCTAGGATTACTTAAATCTAGCACAACAGTATAATTTCCAGCTTGAGGAACAACTATATTGTCTCCATCATTACTTAATTCTCCATCAGCTCCTGTATCTCCATAATTCCATCCCCAATCATCATTGGCTCTAAACTTAATTTCATCAGCAGACAAGTCTAAAGTAATAACCCAGGTTCTGCTATCAGCATCATAAGTCATATCCTGATCACTATCCCAACCATCTGGTGTTGCAGATCCTATTAAGCCCCAATCATAAGCAGTGGTTGAATAAGTTAAAGCATCTGTATCAGCTTGCACAAAATAATACCCTGCTGGAGATGTACAATCAACCCTGCCCTCAATTAAAAGTTTACCAGTAAAAGTGCCATCATCTCCCCATTGTGTAGTTCCCCAATCAAAATTGCCACTTGAGTCTGGAGCCAAAAACTGGTAAATTCCATCTAGCCAAACATAGCCTTCATAATCGGTTTCTCCAAAACCAGAAGCTGCTAACAAAGGTGCAGTTCCTGGATTCCAACCTTGATGGTTTCCTGGTACAGCAATTTTAGGTAAATCTGTTGTAAAAGGTGTTACTAAAATTGTAATTGCTTCAGAATATTGTGGTAAACCATTTTGAGTACCAACATAGGATTTAATTCTGATATCTACATTTCCTTCAACAAAAGGAGCTAAACCAGCAAGAACACATGCCGTATTTAATTCAGACACATCCATAGATAAAAATCTATTGGTTGTAGTTCCTACAACAACTGGAGACGCAAAATCGTTTCCAGTTAATCCAAATTCTACTGTGTAGTTAATCCCAGTTTGATAACCATAATCTGCACTGTCCCAACTTATAGTAATTGCTGTGTTACCAGAATCTTCAGCTGGGTTTAAAACAAAAGTATCCCCATTGGTAGGTGTATTAATGGCACCAATACTTACTGCTTCAATTTGAATTTTTTCTGGCTCGTTTTCTGTACAAGCTAGTACTAGTAATGAGAGACAGAAAAAATATATTATTTTATAT
>DATGBV010000297.1:0-2363 GCA_035312485.1 Flavobacteriaceae bacterium
ATTCGGTCGGAGTAAATATTCAACGATTACATGATATTCATTTCCAATTAAATGTCGGACAATTATTTTCCGTCCAATTATAATAAAGTTTAAAATTCCTAAAGTTAGACTAAAGATAAAACTAAAGGTTTTTCCAAGTCCAAAAACCAAATGACTAAATGCAAAAATTACGGCAAATAGAAATAGTGACATGACTAAAGTCGGAAATATATTCTTGTATTTTGTTTTATGAATAAGGTTCATTCAAATTGCAGGTAACGTGATTGTATAAGATTAGTTGCGTGGTTTTAGCAACTAATTTAGCAAATACAAACCGAATAGAGAATCCGCGAGGATTTTCGTAAGCAAGTTTGCACTAGCAATTAATTTTATACGGTGTTGTGGTTGGTTATTTTTATATTCAGCTTTCATTTCATTGCCAATTCTCAATCCAGATTCAGAGTATTTGTCTTTATCCCAAACATAAATTTCTTTTTCGAAGTATTTGTAATGGTCAGATAATGTTAATGTAAATAAGCTGTCGTCTTCTTTTTCTTTATTCAGAATTTGCTCTTGAATTTTGCCTTTAATTTTAAGTTTTCCAGTTTTATAAGCGTAAATTCCAAAAAACGGTTTTAGGGTTCCGTCACTAAATGTATCTTTTTTGATTTCAGATTCGGAATATTGATTATCCATAATTATTGTAATCAAATTTCCTTCATTACCGTAATTATTGGTTTCATAATTTTTTATTCGAGCAAGATTTTTTCCTATTCGTAATGTGTCTGGAATGTCTAATTCAAAGTAAGAGCTTGGTTCGTTCTTTATATTTCCAGTTTTGTCAAAATAGTAAGATTGGTTTTTATAAGAACTATCTCTTAAGATTAACCATTCCGATTTTTCAGTTAGTATTCCTTTATCATTGAAGTAAGTCCACCAACCAATTGGTAAACTATTTTCAACCAATCCTTTTTCTTTTACTTTACCATTCTCATAGTAAAAAAATACTGTGTCTGCTGGTATTCCATTTTTTATATATGACAAAGATTTTAAATTTCCATTTGGATAATGTTCTCCACCATATCCAGTAAATGTTGAATCTGTTTTTGAATCATCAAATTCCACTTTTACTAACTGACCATTGTATTCCTGAAAAACTTCTTTTTTTTCGGATTTACAATTCAAAAGTAGTATTGAAATTAGTATGTAGGTGAGTTTTTTCATAATTAACCACAACGGTTTGGCTATGGTTTCGTTGCGGAATGGTTCGGCAGAACTATTCCACCATAAACCAAAGTTAGCAAATTTGCGAGGACTTTCCGAGAGGAAAGTCAGAAGCAATGAACTATAGCCGGTGTTACCCAACGTTTTTATTTTTTTTTAGTTCGGTTTTGTCAGTTGTTAGGTTAAATGAATTCCAATATTTTTCAAAATCCACATTACTTATTTCTGAAGTAAAAAAAAGCTTTTTGAAATCCTCTAATAATAAATTGTTGTCAGTCCAATAGCCATAATTGTTTTCAAAGGGCATTTTTAAAATCACTTGTCCGTTTTTATCCAATCCGATTTCACGTTCAGGTATTCCAGTGTCAATATCCAGTTCAACAAGCCAATTTTTTACAAAGTCAATTTTATCATCAAAATCAGGATTTGCTTTTGGGATTATCGTTGACAAAACTCCGATAATGGCTTTTTTCAAAGCCCGTTTTGTAATTCCGTCTACTTTGGAATCTTGTCCTGTTTTAGGGTTTTCAAATTGTATGTAAGTAGCTTTTTTCAAATGTTGGGTAACGGTCTCGTATAACCGTCAGTTACGGGTTAATATGCGTTAATTTTCGGTTTAGCACAGACTTTAGCAATTCCGAGTGGATTCGGACGTAGTCGAATCCGCCGTAATTGCGGTTATACATTGTTGTGCCTCGTTATTTTTTTAATATTTCCTTTATTTCATTTATCATTGGTTCAAAATTCTTAAAAAGGTCTTTTGATGCATTATTTAAGATATATTCTTCAAATTTTGGTTTGTCGAGACTTGATTGAACTCCACCATCATCTTTATCCTTTAATGGGTAAAATTCTTCTTTAAAATGTTCTTCGCTGAATAGATTTTCTATTCCTTTTTTTACTTTTTCATTCTCTGAATTTTTTTCAAAAGTAAATGCGTATGTCTCATTTGCAGATTCGTATTTAGTTGTGACATCACAATCATAAATGAATAGTACTTTATTATCGTGTGGCATTTTAATAAAAAAGTCAAATAATGTTTTTAGTTGATTTTTTCCAGTTCGGTCTTTCAGGTTTTTTACAATATCAATCGAGCTGGTTAATTCAGGGGCAAATATTTCTATAGCTTTTTCAATAAAACTTATATTGTTTCCTTCTGT
>DATGBV010000298.1:0-2803 GCA_035312485.1 Flavobacteriaceae bacterium
AATGATTCTAGTTTTACCCAAACGTTTTGCCATAAGTATTTGACCAATTGTGTTGTTTATTTTATGAGCTCCAGTATGATTTAAATCTTCTCGTTTTAGATAAATTTTTGTATTGTATTTTTCTGAAAGTCGTTTTGCAAAATAAAGAGGTGAAGGTCTTCCTACGTAATCCTTCAATAATTGATTGAATTCTTTTATAAATGAAGGCTCTGCCATCACTTTTAAATAATTCTGACGTAACTCTTCAACGTTAGGATAAAGCATCTCTGGAATGTAAGCACCACCAAATTCGCCATAATAACCTTTATCGTTTATATTGTAATTCATAAAATTTCTTTTTTTGTCATCCTGAACTTGATTCAGGATTTTTTTAATTTTAGTTCCAATTTATGATGATTCCGCATCAAGTGCGGAATGACAAAACTTTTTTAAAATTTTTTAGTAATTCGATGTCTTTTAATCCTGGTTCAATTTCAAATTTGCTATTTACATCAATGACATGACATTTTTTTGAAGCATCTGTTTTTAAAAATTCTTGTAGGTTTTCAGTTTCATCTAATCCTATTCCACCACTCAAAAAATAGGGTTTGTCTGAAGGATAATTTTTTAAAACACCCCAATTGAACGCATAACCATTTCCTCCAGGTAATTTTCCTTTGGTGTCAAATAGAAAATAATCGCAAACAGATTCGTAAGGTTTTAAAACTGAAAAATCGAATGTGTCTTTAATAGAAAACACTTTTATGATTTCAATGTTAGTGTCATGCTGAACTTGATTCAGCATCTTACTTTTTTTACTGGATTCCGTATCAAGTGCGGAATGACAATTTAATTTTAAATTTCTGCAATATTCTGGAGACTCTTCTCCATGCAATTGAACAGCTTGCAAGTTGTATTTGGTTACTTTTTGGTTAATTTCTTCAATTGAAGCATTAACAAAAACACCGACTTTTTTTATTTTTTCTGGTAATTCAGGAATTATTTTGTTAAAGAAACGAGCAGATTTTTCATAAAAAATAAAACCAAGATATTCTGGTTGCAAACCTGCAACTTCTGTTATATTATCATGGTATTTCATGCCACAGACTTTCAGTTTCATTTTTCTAGTGTTTCTATAAATTCTTTAGCACATTTTCCTGCATTGTCAGTTTTCATGAAGTTTTCACCAATTAAAAATCCTTCATATCCATATTGTTGTAGTTTTTTGATGGATTCTATATTGCTTATTCCACTTTCTGAAACCTTTACAAAATCATTAGGAATTAAAGTGCTTAATTGAATACTGGTATCTAAACTGACTTCAAAAGTTTTAAGGTTTCTGTTGTTAACACCAATCAAGTTAATACTTTCAATCAGAGATTTTTTTAATTCCTTTTCGTTGTGAACTTCTAAAAGTACTTCAAGATTTAAACTTTGAGCCAATTCTGAATAATATTTAATTTCGTCTTTAGATAGAATTGCAGCAATCAACAAAATAACATCTGCACCATAAGCACGTGCTTCAACAATTTGATAAGGATCAATAATAAATTCTTTTCTTAATAAAGGTAATTTGCAAGTGGCTCTTGCATTTAAGAGATCGTCCAACGACCCACCAAAATATTTTCCATCTGTAAGAACAGACATACCACATACACCAGCTTTTTCATAACCTTTGGCTACATCATATACATTTAAACCTTGATTGATAACAGATTTTGAAGGCGAACGACGTTTATGCTCCGCAATAATTCCAGATGAACTGTTTTTTAACCTTTGGGATAAAGAAATTGTCTCTCTGTCAAATAAAACGGATTGCTCTAATTGTTCAATAGGAATAAGCTTTTTACGAAGTTTAACCTCTATCTCTTTATCTGCAATTATTTTATCTAGAATATTCATATTAATAACTTAATTCTACAAGTTTCTTAAAGGACTGCTTCGCCTTTCCGCTCAATAAGGATTCTTTAGCAATATTAAAACTATCCTCAAAAGGAATATCTTTTACCGTTGAAATGGCTAATGAAGCATTTGCACAAACTACATTATTTTGCGCTTCTGTACCTTTACCATCTAAAACATCAACAAATATTTTCGCAGAACTTTCAATAGAATTTCCTCCATAAATATCTTTTTGTTGTAATGGTTTTAATCCAAAATTATCTGGATTTACTATTTGTTCGGTTTTATTGTTTATCACTTTGGCAGAACTTGTTAGAGAAATTTCATCATAACCATCCAGAGCATGTATAATACTATAATTTTTATTTGTATTCTCATAAAGGTAACTATACATACGCAATAATTCTAGACTAAAAACACCAACCATTTGATTTTTTGGAAATGCTGGATTTACCATTGGGCCTAACATATTGAAAAACGTTTTTACACCCAATTCCCGACGGATAGGAGCCACATTTTTCATTGCTGGATGAAATAAAGGCGCATGAAGTACACAGATTCCTGCTTTATCCAGACAGGTTTTTAAAAAACCAACATCATTGCTAAACTTTACACCTAAAAACTCCATAACATTTGACGACCCACATGCTGATGAAACACCATAATTACCATGTTTTGTAACATTTACATCTGCTCCAGCAGTTACAAATGAAGCTAAAGTAGAAATGTTAAATGTATCTTTTCCGTCGCCTCCTGTACCACATAAATCTATAGTGTTGTACTCTTCAAGATGAACAGGAATACAGAGCTCCAATAGTGCATCGCGAAACCCTTGAAGCTCTTCAATAGTGATACTTCTCATCATGTAAACAGTTAAGAAAGAGGCAATTTGACTTTGGTTATATTCGCCTTTAGATATATT
>DATGBV010000299.1:0-21355 GCA_035312485.1 Flavobacteriaceae bacterium
TGTGGTTTTCTGCCTATGCAGAAGTGTTGATTGATGATGTCTATTTACTACAAGCAGCCTTAAAAACCGTTGACCAAAACCCGTTGGGCTCTGCAGCTGGTTATGGGAGCTCGTTTCCAATAGATAGAGAATTTACAACCATAGAACTTGGTTTTTCTACTTTAAAATATAATGTAATTGCTGCTCAAATGAGTAGAGGAAAAAGCGAGAGAACCATAGCTTTGGCTCTCGGAAGTTTATGTAACACTTTGGCACGATTTGCAATGGATATTTGCTTGTACAATAGCCAGAACTTTGGATTTATATCTTTTCCAGACGAACTGACTACAGGCAGTAGTATTATGCCACACAAAAAGAATCCTGATGTGTTTGAGTTGATAAGAGGTAAGTGCAATAAAATTCAGGCCTTACATACCGAAATGGTTCTAATAACAAATAATTTACCAAGTGGTTATCATAGAGATTTTCAATTGCTAAAGGAAAACATGATTTCTGCAATAATTGATGTTATAGACCTTTTAGATATTTTTAATTATGCAATTCAGCAAGTAGAAGTGAAGGATATTGATTTAAACGATGCCAAATACCAACACTTATTTACTGTAGATAATATTAATACTTTGGTTGAAAATGGTATGAGTTTTAGGGAAGCATACCAAAAAATTGGCGGCCAAGTGCAAGAAGGTTCGTATAAACCAGATACATCAAAACAGCACACACATATAGGTAGTATTGGTAATTTGGGTTTAAATAATATTAGAGAAAAGTTTCCTAATTAATTTAATCCTTCGGTGCTTGATGAAGTGCTGCTGCCGCCGCACCAACAATGCCAGCGTGATTACCTAAATGTGCAGGAATAACAGGAGTTTCTATAGTGATATAATCTTTATACTGATCAAAATCGTCAGAAGTGCCACCTCCAAGATAAATAATATCGGGACACACAATTAATTCAACCAATTCTAAAAATTTATTGAACCGTTTACCCCATTTTTTATAACTTAATTTTTCTCTTTTTTTAGCAGCAGCAGAAGCCCATGTTTCTATTTTCTTAAAACCTTTGTAAGGAATTTGGCCCAATTCAAAATTTGGAATAAGTTCGCCATCCAAAAATGCACCACTTCCCAAACCAGTACCAATGGTAACCATAAGCACTAAACCTGGTTTACCTTTACCTATACCATAATTCATTACAGCGTAACCTGCAGCATCAGCATCGTTAATAACAGTAACAGGTAAGCCGCAAGCATTTGAAAATAATTCTTTAACGTTTAGGTTTTCCCATTCGTCATGTAAATTACTTGAAGATCTACATACACCATGATTTATTACTGTTGGAAAACCACAACCTATGGGACCATTATAATTAAAATGCTCAACAATTTGTTTAAATACTTGAGCCATTGTTTCAGGATGTCTTGATTTTGGTGTTTTGATTCTAAATCTTTTGGTGGTAAGTTTTCCAGTTATCGAATCTACTAATGCACCTTTCATCCCAGAGCCACCTATATCTATTCCAAGAACCTCCATACTTTTTTGTTGAATTATTTTTTCCAAAAATAACAAAACTTTTAAGTTAGCATTGAGGATAATCTATATTTGAAAGATTTAAATTGTAGAGAATGGTTGTTAACACTAGAAAAGCGCATCATTTGATGCGCTTTCCCTAATTCTAATTAAAAAATTAGAACTAATATAAAAATGGTTGGTTAATTGTTTTTTACATGCATAGTTTAAAAAAATTATTCTACCGATATAGAGAAACCACCTTCACCTTTAGCATTCCAATTTGCTTTAAGTGATACAGTCTTAAATAGAGTGGCATCACTGCATCCAATTATTTCACTGAAATCGTCATTATAGATAGGTTGCGCATCACTAATTTTGCAATGACCACCTCCTGATTGAGCGGAAGAATTTTCACCCGTTGCTAAATATGTAGTAAAAACTAATCCAGGTATTGGTTCGAAGACTTCAACAATATATTCGCTTATAAAATTATAATTAAAAACGCCTCGTTGTCCATCAATACAATCACTAGATATGCTTTCAAATGTTGTAAAATCGGTTACAGCAGCTTCAGGATTATTAGTGTGTACAGAGAATTTTGCTTTACCATTTGGCATTTTTACAACGGATCCACTTCCTCCAATGAAAGTTAAAGTAGATGTTGCAGAGTCAAACGATGTAAATGCAAGATTGTAACCATCATTAAGAATCATTAGACCATGATTGTCTCCATTTCCTGAAGTTCTATATTGTGCATTTGTTTGAGGAAATTTTACATTTAGATAATCTCTAAATTCATCACTTGACAAAAGCTTGTCCATAGAACTGGTTAGTGAAGCCTGTTTTTCTAAAGTAGATTTTGAATCAATAATCTCCGTTGTGTCTTCTGTAGAACAGCTAAAACTAAATAGAGCTAATACTGCAATAATAAATACTTGTTTTTTCATAATGTTTAAATTTTAGATTAATTAATATTTTTTGTTAAGCGGTTAGGTTGCTGTAAATCTTGTACCAATATTAATGGATGATTGATAGCAGAGCAAGACCTTTTTATTTAGCGTATTTATTTTGAGTGAACGGTTTATTTAACGGTTGGTTGCCAATTACTTGACCGTTAAATTAGTTGTTAGCGTGCTTTTGCTAGTTCAAATAATTTTATACTAATATTGTGTAGAAAAACATGTATATTATGGATGTGAAATGGAATAATACATCATATATAGATCTGCAGAATATTATTAATATTTCAAGAGGTAACCAAGACAGGATTTTAAAGTATTTAAATCAGTTTAAAGAACTTATTCCAGAGCGTATGGGCTATTTGAAGATGAGTTTAAAAAATGGCGATAGAATTATGATACGCCAAATTTTACATAAGATGAGTCCACAATTACAGTTTTTTGGAATTAAAGATATTACAACACCAATACAACGTATGGAGTTCGAATACCAAACCATGCCGATAAAAGAGTTGGAAGCATTAGTTAACGAAATTATTGCTAAATTAGAAGGTGCAGTTGCTGAAGTATCTAAAATAATTGATTCCAATTTTGAATAGCCTTTCTCAAACAAAAAATAAAATAAGATGTCTCATTATTGATGACGATCCGTTTATACAAGATCTTTTGGAAGATAAACTTTCACAGTATTTTCAGGAGATTCAAATTTTAGCCGTTGCCAGTTCTGGAAATGAAGGTATCGAAAAGATTACCACCTTACAACCTGACCTTATTTTTCTTGATGTTGAAATGAGTGATATGACAGGCTTTGAAATGTTAAGCCGTCTAGATGACATAACTTTTAAAACCATTTTTATTACGTCTTATAATCATTATGCTATTAAGGCTATAAGGTTTAATGCTTTGGATTATCTACTTAAGCCATTTGATCTTGAAGAATTAAAAAATGCAATAAAACGCTACAAGAAGTACAAAAAACGACAAGGACATTTTGATAATGTTCCTTTGGCACTATCAAATTTAAGATCAAAGGATATTTCAAGTCAAATCTTAACACTAAAAACACAACAAGGTGTTCTACAGCTTAAACTGAAAGATATTATTTATTTAGAAGGAGATGGAAATTATAGTAATATTCACTTAACTAAAAACAAAAAAGAATTGATTTCAAAAACGTTGAGTGATTTAGAAGAGTTATTAGATGATAAAGGGTTTTTTAGATGTCACAAATCCTATTTAATTAATAAATCTCATATCGCTTCAAATCCAAAAAGCTTTTCGGTTACTTTATCTGATAATGTAACAATCCCAATATCAAGAAGAAAAAAAGAGGCTTTTAAAATATGGTTTAATCAATCTTTTTGAGGTGAAATATTTACTTGTCATATTCATCAATTTTTCTATTGCAATAAATTATGCCCAAGAAGTTGATTCAATTTCACTACAAAAAATTAAAGAAGAAAAATTTTTACAAATTGAACGTTGGGAAAAACAAATTGTAGACGCCAGAAAGCGAGGTGATTTGTATACAGAAATGATTGTTTTGATGGAGTTGATCTATTTTAAAACTAATGATTTTGCAGATAATATATCAACTTACGAAGACTTAAGGTATTTAGAAAAGCTCGTGGCGAATAATCCGAACCAAAGAGCGATAAAACGGATTGAAGCACCTATGAATTTGTTTTTAGGATTTAATTTAAGAGACCAAAACAAACTGGAAGAAGCCTTACCATATTTTGATAGGGCAGTTTTAATTGCCAAAGAACAAAATCAAAAAGAATTTTATAAAGATGCGAGTTCGTTAAGAGCAGAGTTGCTTAATTTAATGGGCAAAAGAGATGAAGCTTTAAGTCATTTTAGGAGATTAGAGAAAGAAGCAAAAGCCACAAATGATTCAATTTTTAAAAATAGGCTTTATGAAACTATATCTGGTTTTTATTTGTATGAAGAACAAATAGATTCGTCTTTATTTTATGCCAAAAAAAGTATTGACAATTTTAGTCCAACCAATCAAAGAGCGTTTAGGAATATTAGAGTAGCAGAATGTTTTTTGAAATTAGAAAGAGACATAGATTCTGCAGTCTTTTATGCTGAAATTGGTTTAAAATTAGCAAAGGAAGCTGTGCTTTTAAAAGAACAAATGATGGCTCATGATTATTTAGCTGATGCTTACGGAAGATTAGAAAAATATGATAAAGCTTATTATCATTTTAAGAGATTTTATGATTTTGAGCAAGAACATCGTTCTTTTGATAATGCTTTGCAAATAGGAAACTTTAATACACAACAAGAAATAGAAAGATCTCAATTGCAACAAACTTTAGCAGATGAAAGACTTTCAAACCAACGCATTATAATTTGGGCAGTTTCTGGTGGTTTATTGCTTTTAATAATAGGTCTTTATTACATTTTCAATAGGTTAAAAATTATTAGAAAGCAAAACAAGATCATTGAACAGGAAAAGTTAAGAGCAGAGCAAAGTGAACGTCATAAAGAACAGTTTCTTGCTAATATGAGTCATGAAATTCGTACGCCAATGAATGCTATTAGCGGAATGATTAATGCCATAACCAGGCGTAATCATCCTAAATATCAAGATGTTTATTTGAATGCCATGAAAATAAGCTTGGATAACCTTTTGGTTATTATTAATGATGTACTAGATCTTTCCAAAATAGAATCAGGTAATCTGGAAATTAGTTATGTTAATATGGATTGTCATGAGGTTATTGAACACGTGACTAGTATACTAAAATATAAAGCTGAAGAAAAAGCCATTGTTCTTAAAAGTACAATTCAAGACAATTTCCCAAAAGTAATAATAGGTGATCCAGTGCGCTTAAATCAAATACTTATGAATTTAGTTGGGAATGCCATAAAGTTTACAGATAGTGGATTTGTTGAGATAAAACTATCTCGTGATAATGATAAGATCAAAGTTTCGGTAACAGATTCTGGTATAGGTATTTCACAAAACCAACTCGACACTATTTTTGATTCCTTTAAGCAAGGAAGCAACATTTCTAAAAGCCGATATGGAGGAACAGGATTAGGATTAACAATAACCAAACAACTCATTGAGTTGCAAAACGGAAGAATTTGGGCTGAAAGTGAAGAAGGTGTTGGAAGTACATTCTATTTTGAATTACCACTAATTGTTAGTGAAGATGCTCAAGAAGTACAATCTGCATTTACTGAAACACAATTAATAACATTAGGAAAAGAATTAAAAGGACTTAAAATTTTAATAGCAGAAGACAATGAGTTTAATATTATGGTTGTAAAGGACGATTTGAATTGGTACATCCCTGAAGTAAACATAACCGTTGTTGAAAATGGCAAACTAGCCGTTGAAACTTTTTCAAAAGAAAATTTTGATGTGATATTGATGGATGTTCAAATGCCTGAAATGAATGGTTACCAAGCCACAAAAGCTATTCGTAGTATGGAAGAAGAAACAAGAATTCCAATAATAGCGATGACCGCAAGCTTGCTAAAGAACCAGATTGATAAATGCTATAATGCAGGTATGAATGGCTATATACCAAAACCATATAAACCAGAAGAGTTGATTAAAACGTTGCATGATAATATTAAAAAAAATCAATAAAAAAGCGCATTTTAGAAATGCGCTTTTTCGGAATACATCATTAAGTTAAAACCAACCAAAAATAACTAAATGATTGTAGACTGTCCTAAATGTATGTTTGTAAAATTTAAGTTACTATCATTAGGATTATTAATGACATCTTCAATAAAATCACCAACTTTCGTGGTGGTTACATGATCGTATTTTGTATTTATATCTGGTGTAGTTACATACAGTTTCAAAGATTTTTCAACAGCTTTTCTAATCAGTTCAGATTCTTCAAACAATTCAAAATGATCCAACAACATTGCAGCAGATAATATAGATGCTATTGGGTTTGCAATACCTTTTCCTTTGGCTTGAGGATATGATCCATGAATTGGCTCAAACATCGCATACTTATCACCAACACATGCAGAAGCTAATAAACCAATAGAACCTCCAATAACACTAGCTTCATCACTAATAATATCACCAAACATGTTTTCGGTTAAAATAACATCAAATTGTTTAGGGTTTAAAATCATTTGCATAGCTGCATTGTCAACAAACAAAAAGTCTAGAGTAATATCTTGGTAGTTTTTTGCAACTTCGCCCACAACTTTACGCCATAATCTTGAACTTTCAAGCACATTGGCTTTATCAACCAAGGTCACTTTTTTCTTTCTGTTTTGAGCTGCTTTAAAAGCCAAATGCGCAATGCGTTCTATTTCAAATCGTGAATATTCACATAAATCTGAAGCAGTATCACCATCTTCACTCAATTTTTTTTCACCAAAATAAATACCACCTGTAAGCTCTCTGTAAATGCTGATATCTGTATCCTGAATGATATTCTTTTTCAAAGGTGACTTTGATATTAAAGTATTATAAGCTTTAACAGGTCTAATATTAGCAAATAAACCTAGCTCCTTTCTCAACTTCAATAATCCTTGTTCTGGTCTTACTTTTGCAGAAGGATCATTATCATATTTTGGGTCTCCAATAGCTCCAAATAAAATAGCATCTGTTGACTTGCATAAATCCAATGTGCTATCTGGTAAAGGGTTGTTATACTTGTCAATTGCAATGGCACCTACTGGTGCATGCTTGAAATTAAATGTGTGATCAAATTCCAAAGCTATAGCTTTCAAGGCTTTAATTGCTTGATTTGTGACTTCAGGGCCAATACCATCGCCTGGTAAAACAGCAATATTTAATTTCATTGTTTATTAAAATTGTTTCTCAACTTCAAAGGTTTCAATAGCTTCTTTTTTACTTAAAAGAAAATCAATATCATCGTAGCCGTTAATCATACATGTCTTTTTGTAAGGATCTATATCGAATGCTTCTGATAAAACACCGTCTTTTGCAGATATAGTTTGTGCCTCTAGATTTACAGTAACAATTGTTTCAGGGTTATTTGTAATTTCAGACATCAAATTTTTTAAAAATTCAGAACTTACTTGAACCGGCAATAAACCATTGTTTAGTGCATTACCTTTAAAAATATCTGCAAAGAAACTTGAAACGATTACCTTAAAGCCATAGTCAACTAATGCCCAAGGCGCATGTTCGCGACTGGAACCACAACCAAAGTTATCACCAGCAACCAAAATACTCCCTGAATATGTAGGATTGTTTAAAATAAAACTTTTATTAAGCTCTCCATTCTTATTATATCTCCAATCTCTAAATGCATTATCTCCAAAACCTTTTTTATCTGTGGCTTTTAAAAAACGCGCAGGAATTATCTGATCTGTATCTATATTTTCGATATCTAAAGGAACTGCTGTAGAATTTAATGTTGTAAACTTTTCCATTTAGTTTAAGTGTTTTGTTATGTCAATAATTTTTCCTTCAACGGCTGTTGCAGCAGCAACCAAAGGGCTTGCCAATATGGTTCTTGCACCTTGCCCTTGTCTGCCTTCAAAGTTTCTATTGGATGTAGAAACGCAATATTCTCCTTGTGGAATTTTATCATCGTTCATCGCCAAACATGCAGAACATCCTGGCTGGCGTAATTTAAAACCTGCTTCTACAAAAATGTCTTTTAAGCCTTCTTTTATAATTTGAGCTTCTACTTGTTTACTTCCAGGAACCAACCAAGCGGTTACATTTGATGCTTTACGTTTGCCTTTCACATAGTTGGCCGCAACTCTAAAGTCTTCTATTCTAGAATTTGTGCAACTACCAATAAACACATAGTTGATAGGCTTATTTATTAAAGATTCACCTTTTTGAAAGTTCATGTATTCCAAAGATTTTTCAAAAGAAGCATCATTTAATTCAGGAATATTTTCAGTTATTTTAATTCCCATTCCCGGATTTGTACCATAAGTAATCATTGGTTCAATATCTGCGGCATCAAAGAAATATTCCTTATCAAACTTGGCTTCAGCATCAGACGGTAAGGTTTTCCAGTAAGCAACTTTTTTGTCGAAATCTTCACCTTTCGGAGCAAATTCTCTTCCTTTTACGTATTCAAAAGTAGTTTCATCTGGTGCTATCATTCCACCACGAGCTCCCATTTCTATGCTCATATTGCAAACTGTCATTCTGCCTTCCATACTCATTTCTTCAAATACATTTCCTGCGTATTCACAGAAATATCCAGTACCAGAATTGGTTCCTAATTTTGAAATTACATATAGAATAACATCTTTTGGATAGACTCCCTTTTTTAATTTTCCATTAACGTTTACACGTAAACTTTTAGGTTTTGTAAGTAGTAAACACTGACTAGCAAAAACCTGTGCAACCTGACTTGTACCAATACCAAAGGCAATTGTACCAAAAGCACCATGAGTTGAAGTATGACTATCTCCACAAACCATGGTCATGCCTGGTTGTGTGATACCCAATTCTGGAGCCATAACATGAACAATACCATTGTATTTATGACCTAAATCATAAAGCGTTATGCCATTTTCCTTACAGTTTTTTGAAAGTTGTTCCAGTTGTTTTCTGGACAATTCATCCTTTACAGGTAAATGCTGATCAATTGTTGGAGTATTATGGTCTGCTGTAGCTACAACCTGATTTGGTCTGGCAATAGGTATGTTGCGTTCTCTTAATTCGTTAAAAGCTTGTGGGCTTGTAACTTCATGAATTAAATGTTTATCTATATATAAAATTTGTGGTCCATTTTCTATAGTATCTACCACATGTGAATCCCAAACCTTATCGAATAATGTTTTAGCCATTATTATGAATTTATTATTTCTTTATAAACTTTACTTGTTTCTATTATCTTATGAATGTCTGAATCGCCTATTTCTTTCTTTTTATCAGCGAAACTTAAAAAATTAGCATAAACTTCATCAAGTTGAAGTTTAGTTAATTCGTAACCAACATTTTTGGCTCTGTAAGCCAAAGCTGCCCTACCACTCCTAGCTGTAAGCACAATAGCAGATTCTGTTACACCAACATCCTTTGGGTCAATGATTTCGTAAGTTTCACGATTTTTAATCACACCATCCTGATGGATTCCAGAACTATGAGCAAAGGCATTTGCACCAACGATAGCTTTATTAGGTTGTGTGTAAATTCCCATACTATCTGAAACCAATTGACTAATGCCATAAAGCATAGAAGTATCGATTCCTGTATCTAAATTTAGATAAGGATGTTGTTTTAAAATCATAACAACTTCTTCAAGTGCAGTATTGCCAGCACGTTCACCAATACCATTAATAGTACATTCTATTTGTCTTGCTCCATTAATAACACCTTCTATAGAATTTGCTGTTGCAAGACCTAAATCGTTATGACAATGACAAGACAATATGGCTTTGTCTATACCTTTAACATTCTCTTTAAGGTATTTCATTTTTGCACCATATTCACTTGGTAAACAGTATCCTGTTGTGTCTGGAATATTTAATACTGTTGCTCCAGCTTTAATAACAGCTTCACAAACTCTTGCAAGATATTCGTTATCAGTTCTTCCAGCATCTTCGGCATAAAATTCAACATCTTCAACAAAAGACTTTGCAAAACTAACGGCTGCAACAGCTCGTTTTATAATATCGTCTCTGTTAGACTTGAATTTATGATGAATGTGGGAATCTGAAGTTCCAATCCCAGTATGAATTCTTGGAATTTTTGCATATTTCAAAGCTTCAGCAGCTACTTTTATATCCTTTTCAACAGATCTTGTTAAGCCACAAACTGTTGCGTTTTTTACAATTTTAGATATTTCTTCAACCGATTTAAAATCTCCAGGACTGGAAATTGGGAAGCCAGCTTCAATAATATCAACGCCCAAAATATCTAGCTGCTCTGCAATGATAACTTTCTGTTTAGTATTTAGTTTACAACCTGGCACTTGCTCTCCATCACGAAGCGTTGTGTCAAAAATTTGTACGTTAGAAGTAGACATTTGTTAAAATATATTTTCTTATTGTTATACGAATTTATATTTTGGATTTCTCTAAAGAGAATTAATCATTTTGATTTTACGATGTTTAATTAAGAAATATTCTGTTATATTTCTGATAATCAATAATATAAATCAATTTTTATACTATGACTAAAGAGCAAAAAGATAATTTGTTCATTCTTATAAAGTCCTTGTCTAAATCAGAAAAAAGACAATTTAAACTTTATGTAGGTAGATTAGGCGTTAATGAAGATTCAAAGTTTTTGATGTTGTTTAATATTTTGGATAAATTATCTGTATATGATGAGTATGTAATTTTAAAGAAAGGCATAGTGAAAAAACAACAACTTTCAAACTTAAAAGCACATTTATACAAGCAAATATTAATTAGCCTTAGATTAAACCCTTCACATCAAAATATAAGAATTCAAATTCGCGAACAATTGGATTTTGCAACAATTCTATATCATAAAGGATTATATAAGCAAAGCTTAAAGATTTTAGACAAAGCTAAAAACCTGGCTATTGAAAATGAAGAGAAAAATATAGCTTATGAAATTATTGAACTTGAAAAGGTTATAGAGTCACAATACATAACTAGAAGCATTAGTAGTAGAGCAGATGAGCTCACTATTCAAGCTAAAGAATTGAGTGTTCAGAATGTTTTAGCTAGTAAGCTCTCAAATTTATCCCTTCAGCTTTACGGCCTATTTTTAAAAACAGGTTATGTAAAAAATGATAAGGAGAATAAGCGCATTACCAAATATTTTAATGCAAGACTACCAAAATACGATATCAATAAATTAGGGTTTAGAGAAAAGCTGTGGCTTTATAAAGCTTATTTGTGGTATAGTTTTTTAACTCATGATTTCTTGTCATGCTACAAATATGCTTCAAAATGGGTTGACTTATTTTATGAGAACAAACACATGATAGAATTAAACCCAGTTTTTTTCTTGAGAGGGAATCATTATTTGCTAGAAACCCTATTTTATATTAATTACCATGAGAAATTTAAAAATACGTTAAACAGTTTAGAGACTGTAACGAAAGAAAAATGGTTTCCTATAGATGATAATCTTCAAGGATTGATTTTTATGTACGTTTATAATAATAAATTCAATCTTCATTTTATGGAAGGGACTTTTGTTGAAGGTTTACCACTGGTATCAGAAGTTTTAGAAAACCTTAAGAAATATAAAAATAAAATAGACGAGCATCATGTTATGGTATTTTATTATAAGATAGCTAGTTTATATTTTGGCGCAGGAGATTATAAGAAAAGTATTGAATACTTAACCAAAATCATCAACAATAAATCTCTTGAAATGCGTGAAGATTTATTGTGTTTTTCAAGAATATTAAACTTGGTGGCTCATTATGAAGCAGGCTTGGATTATAATTTGGATATTCAAATAAAAAGTACATATAAGTTTTTAATAAAAATGGAAGATTTATATGAAGTGCAAAAGGAGATGATTAAATTTTTAAGAGGTTTAGGAGATATCTATCCTCATGAGTTAAAAACTGCGTTTATTAATCTGCACAAAAAGTTAAAACTATTTGAAGACCATCCATACGAAAGAAGAGCATTTTTGTATTTAGATATCATTTCATGGTTAGAAAGTAAAATCCAAAATAAACCTGTTGACCAAATTATTAGAAACAAATTTTTAGCACAATTGGGAAAAGACAAAATGAAGAAATTTTAAAAATAAATCATAAAAAATTTGGTTTTTAAATTTTTCTAACTGAATATTTGTGACATAAAGTTCAAACATTTACTGAATTGTTATCAAGAAAGGTGGAGGGAATAGACCCTTTGAAGCCTTAGCAACCCTTTATTAGTAAAGAAGGTGCTAAATTCTACATATACCTGATTAATTAAGTATTGATAGATAACCCGAAATATTACTTCATTTTTAGTAATACACTTTTCTGATAACATTTTTTAAACATAAAATGCATCACATTGAAAAGTGATTTAAAACATATAACATTATCAAATTTTAAAACCGAAAGTAAGGCTTCTTACAAGGCTGTAAGCTTAAGCTATCAAGTATTTGGTAAACCTTTAGCAACAGCACCAGTGGTTTTGGTTAACCATGCATTGACTGGCAACAGCAACGTTGCCGGAAAAGATGGTTGGTGGAATGACCTTATTGGAAAAGACAAAATTATTGACACCAACACCTATACAATTCTGGCATTCAATATTCCTGGAAATGGATACGATGGTTTTGTAATAGAAAACTATAAAGATTTTGTAGCTAGAGATATTGCTAGGATTTTTCTTTTAGGTCTAGAAGAGTTAAAAATCGATAAGCTTTTTGCTATTATTGGTGGCTCTTTAGGTGGTGGCATTGCTTGGGAAATAGCTGTGCTTAATCCTAACATAACAGAACATTTAATACCAATTGCTACAGATTGGAAGAGCACAGATTGGCTTATTGCCAATTGCCAGATACAAGAACAATTCCTTTTGAATTCTAATAACCCGGTTCATGATGCCAGAATGCATGCTATGTTGTGCTATAGAACACCCAAGTCTTTTAAAGAACGATTTCAACGTACTAAAAATGAAGAATTAGAAATCTTCAATGTAGAAAGCTGGTTGCTTCATCATGGAAACAAATTGCAAGAACGGTTTCAATTATCTGCCTATAAATTAATGAATCAACTTTTGAAGACTATTGATGCCACAAAAGACAGGCAAGAAGACTTTAATGTATTGGATTCTATTAACGCAAACATTCACATTATTGGTGTGGATTCAGATTTGTTTTTTACAGCAGATGAGAATAAAGAAACCTATAAGCAGTTGGCATTAACACATCCCAACGTAACTTATAACGAAATAAATTCTATGCATGGACATGATGCATTTTTAATAGAGTACGAACAACTTGAAAAAATTATTGAAAGCGTTTTTAGACCAAATTCACAAAACAAAAAAATGAAAGTATTAAAATTTGGAGGCAAATCTTTGGCTAATGAAGGAGGTCTAGAAAGAGCTATTTCCATTATAAAAGATAAAGTAGAGGAAGGAGAAAAAATAACGGTTGTGGTTTCTGCCAGAGGTAATGCAACAGACCAACTTGAAGCAATATTAGATAAAGCAAAGAGTAATCAGCCATACAGAGAAAAATTTGAAGCTTTTAAAAATTACCAAAAGAATGGTCTTGAAACAATCAACTTTTCTGAAGAGTTTTCAACTTTAGAAAGACTCTTTAATGGCGTAAAGTTAATAGGTGATTTTAGTAAAAAAACAAAAGATGAGGTTTTGGCTCAAGGTGAATTGTTATCTATTAAAATGATAACACATTTGCTTAAACAGAGTAATATAGAAGCCGAAGCAGTAGACTCACGAAACTTGATAAAAACCAATGATGTTTTTGGAGAAGCACAACCTAATCTTCATATTTCGAAAGATAATATTCTAAATTATTTTAAACAAAAAAATGGCAATGTTGTAAATGTTGTATCAGGTTTTATAGCTTCGAATAAAAATAATGAAACAACAACTTTAGGTAGAAATGGTAGTAACTACACGGCATCTTTATTGGCTAATTATTTAGATGCTGAAGAACTCCAAAACTACACACATATAGATGGTATTTATACAGCAAATCCAGATTTGGTTCCTGATGCAAAACGAATAGATGAACTATCTTATAGTGAAGCCAATGAACTTGCCAATTTTGGAACCACAGTTTTGCATGCCAAGACCATAATTCCGTTATTGGAAAAAAACATTGCATTAAGAATTTTAAATACTTTCAATTCTGAAGATAAAGGAACATTAATAAAGGCAAGAACAAATCGCAAAGGCATTAAATCGCTTTCGGTTTTAGAGAATGTTGCTTTGGTTAATTTTGAAGGTAGAGGACTTTTAGGAAAGGTTGGAGTAGATGCCAGAATCTTTAGAGCTTTAAGCAATCAAAATATAAGTGTGAGCATTATTTCCCAAGGTTCTTCAGAAAGAGGAATTGGTCTTGTTGTTGATGCTTCAAAAGCCTCTGAAGCTGTAATTGCATTAGAGCAAGAGTTTGAAAATGATTTCTACTCAAAAGACGTAAACAACATTTCAATTATTGATAATGTTTCTGTCATTTCTATAATTGGTCAGGATTTAAGCACATTTCATAAACCCTTCAATGCTTTAATTAGAAATCAGATTACTCCGCTTTTATTCAATAATACGGTTACTGGAAGCAACGTTAGTTTGGTGGTTAAAAAGCAAGATTTACATAAAGCTCTTAATGTTATTCATGGTGAAATCTTCGGAATTTCTAAAAAAGTGAACCTTGCCATTTTTGGCCATGGTTTGGTAGGAAGCGCATTGATAGATCAGGTTATTTTGTCTAAAGATGATATTGAAAAGCGAAAGGGAATTAAGCTTAATATTTTTTGTATTGCCAATTCTAAACATGCATTGTTGAATAAAAATGGAGTGGGTAATCATTGGAAAAAAGACTTGGAAACTAATGCTCGAAACTATCAAATAGAAGATATTTTAAATTTCGCAAAAGAACATCATTTGGAAAATTTAATCGCAATTGATAACACAGCAAGCAAAGATTTTGTCGAAAACTATAACACGTTAATTGAGAATGGATTTGATTTGGTGTCATCAAATAAAGCTGCAAATACAATTCATTTAGATTTCTACAATTCTTTACGCAAAAATCTTAAAAAACACCAAAAAAGATATTTATATGAAACCAATGTTGGTGCAGGTTTACCATTAATTGATACGATAAAACTATTACATCTATCAGGAGAAAACATTACAAGAATTAGAGGTGTTTTTTCAGGCTCTATAAGTTATCTGTTTAATAAGTTTTCTTTAGAAGAAAAACAATTTTCAACGATTTTAAAAGATGCTATGAAACTTGGATTAACGGAGCCAGATCCAAGAGAGGACCTATCTGGTAAAGATGTGGCAAGAAAACTTCTTATTCTGGCTAGAGAACTTGATTTGCACAATGAAATTTCTGATGTTAAGGTTGAAAGTTTAATTCCACCAAATTTAAAGGATATTCCACTTGAAACTTTATTAAATTCTTTGAATGAACTCAACCAACAATTTGAAGGTTTAAAAAACAACTTAAAATCTAACGAGGTTTTAAGATATATAGGAGATTTACATGGTAATTTAGAAAATGAATATGGAGCAGAATTAGAAGTGAAATTAGTTCCAGTTCTAGAAAATTCCCCATTAGGCTCTTTAAGAGGATCAGACACTATTTTTGAAATCTATACTGAATCTTACGGAGAACATCCTATTGTTATCCAAGGTGCAGGTGCAGGAGCACAAGTAACGGCAAGAGGTGTTTTTGGAGATATATTAAGATTAACAGAGAAAAATATTTAGAAAATGAACAAAGGTAATTTTGAAACAGATGCTATTAGAACACAAATAGAACACACACAATTTTTAGAAAATTCAAGTCCATTATATTTAAGCTCGGGTTTTGTGTTTGAAGATGCTGAAGATATGCGTGCATCGTTTACAGAAGAAAAAGAACGAAATATTTATAGTCGGTTTACAAATCCAAATACCACAGAGTTTGTAGAAAAGATTTGTAAAATGGAAGGAGCAGAAGATGGATTTGCATTCGCAACAGGCATGGCTGCTATATTTTCAAGTTTGGCTGCTCTACTTAATAGTGGAGATCATATAGTTTCTGCACGTTCTGTATTTGGTTCTACTCATTCGCTTTTCACGAATTATTTCCCAAAATGGAATATTAATACCAGTTATTTTGGTGTTAATGAGGTTGACAAAATTGAAAGTTTAATTAAACCTGAAACAAAAATCTTGTTTGCTGAATCTCCAACCAATCCTGCTGTAGATATTCTAGATTTGGAATTGTTAGGAAGTATAGCAGAAAAGCATAATCTCATTTTAATTATAGACAATTGTTTTGCAACACCCTATTTACAGCAACCTATCAAATTTGGTGCTGATTTGGTTGTGCATTCTGCAACAAAATTGATTGATGGTCAAGGACGCGTTTTAGGAGGTATAACGGTGGGCAGAAAAGATTTAGTAAGAGAGATTTATTTGTTTTCCCGCAATACCGGTCCATCATTATCACCTTTTAATGCCTGGTTGCTTTCCAAAAGTTTGGAAACTTTGGTTGTTAGGGTTGATAAACATTGTGAAAATGCGTTGAAAGTTGCAGAGTTTTTAGAAAATCATGATAATGTAAATTGGGTAAAATATCCATTTTTAAAATCACATCCTCAATATCATGTTGCAAAAAAGCAAATGAAACATGGAGGCAGCATAATTGCTTTTGAGGTAAAAGGAGGTATTGAAGAAGGAAGAAATTTTTTAAATAAAATAAAATTGTGTTCACTTTCGGCAAACCTTGGCGATACAAAAACTATTGTTACACATCCAGCATCAACTACACATAGTAAATTAAGTGAAGAAGATAGATTGGAAGTTGGAATCACAGATGGATTGGTTAGAGTTTCTGTTGGATTGGAAGATGTTACAGATGTTATTAACGATTTAAAACAAGCATTACAATAATTGGATAATTTAGTTATCTTTGGATGAATGATTTCAAAGAAAACAAAGTACGGCATAAAAGCGATGACTTATTTAGCCAGACAGGAAGACAGAAAACCTGTTCAAATAAGTGTTATTTCTAAAGAAGAAAATATTTCGCAAAAATTTTTAGAAAGTATTTTACTAACGCTTCGTAAGAATGGTTTTTTAGGTTCAAAAAAAGGTAAAGGTGGAGGCTATTATTTACTGAAGAATCCTGAAGATATTAAAATGGCTCCTGTTATGAGAATCCTTGAAGGACCAATAGCTATGGTGCCTTGCGTGAGTTTGAATTTTTACGAAACATGCGCAGATTGTCCAGACGAAAATGCTTGTGCTGTTCATAATTTAATGATAGAAGTAAGAGATAGTACATTAAATATCTTCAATAATAAGTCTTTAGCAGACTTAATTTAACTAATTTTTATTAAAAAAATGTTTGCAGAGTTCAAAATTTTAAATACTTTAGCAAAATAATCTAGTAATCCGATAGGATAATAAGATTAATTAAATTAATTTTTTTGAAATAACAATATGAAATACATAAATATAGAAGCGTTAAATAAGGAATTAAGAGATAAGACGCCAGATGAAATCATCGATTGGGCTTTAACGCTTACAGACCAAAGGATAGTAACCACAAGCTTTGGAGTTTATTCTGAAGTGTTGTTAAGTACATTTTTTAGAAAAGATAAAAACATTAGTGTTATTTGGTGTGATACAGGGTACAACACTCCTGAAACTTATGATCATGCCATGAACGTTATCAATAAATACAAACTAAATGTACATACTTATATTCCATTAAAAAGTAGAGAATTTATTGATTCAACCATAGGATTGCCAGAAGTTACAGACCCAAAACACAAAGAATTTACAGAAATCGTAAAATTAGAACCATTTCGAAGAGCCTTAAAAGAACATCAACCAAAAGTTTGGTTTACAAACATTAGAGTAAGACAGACAGAGTTAAGAAGTAAAAAAGACATTTTAAGCTATAGTAAAGATGGAATTTTAAAAATAAGCCCTTTCTATTATTGGACAGATGAAGATTTAGATCGTTATGTTGAGGAAAATAATCTCAATAAAAACACTTCTTATTTTGATGTCACTAAAGTACTTGCCAGTAGAGAGTGTGGTATCCACTTACAATAATTGAAATAAATTATGCAGAGTTTTAGAACCGAAATAGAAAATCCAGTTGTTGAAAAAGACATAATTGAATTAGCCAATAAGATTGAGCTTTTTCAAAACGGAAGGATTGATGAAGAGAAATTCAGAAGTCTTCGATTGGCACGTGGTGTTTATGGACAGCGTCAGGAAGGCGTCCAAATGGTTCGAATCAAATTACCATACGGAAAAGTATTAAGTAAACAATTACGAAGAATAAGTGATGTTTCTGACGAATATTCACGTGGCAGATTGCATATCACAACCAGGCAAGATATTCAAATTCATTATGTCAGCCTTGAAAGAACACCAGAACTTTGGTCAGAGTTAGAGCGTGATGATATCACACTGCGTGAAGCTTGTGGAAATACAGTGCGAAATGTGACTGCATCAGAAACTGCAGGAATAGACCCAAAAGAACCTTTTGACGTATCACCTTATGCTGATGCTGTTTTCAAATTCTTTTTAAGAAACCCAATTTGCCAAGAAATGGGAAGAAAGTTTAAAGTCTCATTCTCATCATCTGATGAAGATACTGGCCTTTCATATATGCACGATCTTGGCTTTATTGCCAAAATTGAAAATGGTGTTCGCGGATTCAAAGTAATGCTTGGTGGAGGTTTGGGTTCACAACCAAGACATGCGGACGTATTATATACTTTTTTACCTACAGATAAAATCATTCCTGTCATGGAAGGCGTTTTGCGTATTTTCGACCGTCATGGTGAGCGTAAAAGCCGAGCTAAAGCAAGGATGAAATTTTTAATAAAAGACATTGGACCGGAAGCCTTCAAAGAGTTAGTCAAAGCTGAACAACACGCTATAGAATTTAAATCAGTGCCTATTGATGCAGAATCGTACATTGCTTCAGCTCCAGTCCATGTCGTAGCACCTCAAGTAGAAATTCAAGATCAACAGATTTTTAATTTGTGGAAATCTACCAATATTGTTCCTCAAAAGCAAAAAGGGTATGTAGCAATTGGTGTAAAAGTGTTGCTTGGTGATTTCTATACAGACAAAGCAAGATTATTGGCCGATTTGGTTGAAAAATATGCTGCTGGAGAAATACGTTTAACACTTAGGCAAAATATTTTAATTCCTTTTGTTAAAGAAGAACTAATTCCTTTTTTCTATACTGAATTGAAAAAATTAGGTTTTGCAGAACCTGGCTACAATAAAGCAGTAGATATCACTGCTTGCCCGGGAACAGACACTTGTAATTTAGGAATATCCAGTAGTACAGGTATTGCTGACGAGCTTGAGAGAGTTATTAAGAGTGAATATCCTCAATATTTAGATAATAACGATTTAGTTATAAAAATAAGTGGTTGTATGAATGCTTGTGGCCAGCACAATATGGCCAATATTGGTTTTCAAGGTATGTCTATTAGAACAAAAGATAGATTGGTAGCTCCTGCATTACAGGTGCTGTTAGGAGGTGGAAACCTTGGTAACGGTAATGGTTATTTTGCAGACAAGGTAGTGAAGATTCCTAGCAGAAGAGGGCCTGAAGCATTAAGACGTATTTTAAATGACTATGAAGAAAATGCTAAAGAAAAACTATTTGTAGACTATTATAGACAACAAGGCGAAAGATATTTCTATGAACTTTTAACAGACCTTTCAGATACTTCAAATCTTACACAGAAAGATTTTATTGATTGGGGAAGTGATAAAGTTTATGAAAAAGCAATAGGTATAGGAGAATGTGCAGGTGTGGTTATCGATTTAGTTTCAACCTTATTCTTAGAAAGTGAAGAAAAAATTGATGAAGCTAAAGTATCTTTTGACAACAAAATCTATTCGAGTGCTATTTATCATGCTTATAGTTCTATGGTAAATTCTGCAAAAGCATTATTATTGGCAGAAAATGTTAAAACCAATACCCAAGCTGGAATTATCAGTCAATTTGAAGAAAATTTTATTGCAAGCAATAAAATAGATTTAGGAACATCATTTTCTGAATTGGTATATCAAATAAGAAAATATGCACCATCAAAAGAGTTTGCTACTAATTATATTAAAATTTCGAAAGTATTTTTAGAAAAAGTAAAGTCTTATAGAGAGAAAGAAGTAGAAGAAAACCAAGTGGTTAAAAGAGCAGTTTAAAGAATAGTAAGGATGAAAATTAATATCCCAAAATTAACAGTAGTAGGAGCAGGTCCTGGAGATCCAGACTTAATCACGCTTAAAGCAATAAAAGCTTTAGAGTCTGCAGATGTAATTTTGTATGATGCTTTAATTAATGATGAATTATTGAACTATGCTCCAACAGACTCTGAAAAGATTTTTGTTGGAAAGCGAAAAGGATGTTATGCTTACCAACAAGAACAAATAAACGAATTGATAGTAGCCAGAGCTAAAAGTCATGGGCATGTAGTAAGGCTTAAAGGAGGAGATCCATTTATTTTTGGACGAGGCGCAGAAGAAATAGATTATGTAAAACAATTTGGTATTGAAACCTATATGGTGCCAGGAATTTCATCTGCATCAGCAGTTCCAGCATATCAAGGTATTCCTTTAACCAAAAGAGGAGCTTCAGAAAGTTTTTGGGTCATTACAGGAACAACAAAAGCTCACAAAATGTCAAACGATGTGGCTTTGGCGGCAAAATCTACAGCTACTGTAGTTATTCTAATGGGAATGGGAAAGCTAGATCAGATAGTAGATGTTTTCTCGTCTGAAGGAAAAGAAAAAACACCAATTGCCATAATTCAAAATGGAACAACTAAAGAAGAAAAAGTTGGTATTGGTACAATTGATACTATTAGCAATATTGTGAAGGAAAAGCAGTTGTTTTCTCCAGCAATAATCATAATTGGAGAGGTTGTTAGAGAACGCGTGAAACTCGACTCAATTTCAAAAGATATTGTTCAAAATCAAAAAGTTGTATCAAATCAAGTCGAGATATAATTATTAAGGTGGCTATGGAAAGAAATAATTTATATCCTATCTTTTTAAAAATGCACAAGCTTCAGGTATTGATTATTGGAGGTGGAAATGTGGCGTTAGAAAAATTGTCGTTCTTATTAAAATCGAGTCCAAATGCCAATGTACAAATGGTAGCGACTTTTTTTCGTCCAGAAACCATTGCATTAGCCAATAAGTTTGATGTAGATATGATTACCATCGCATATGATGATTCTTTTTTAAATAAGAAGGATTTGGTAATTGCAGCTACTGATAATTTAGAAGTA
>DATGBV010000300.1:0-3266 GCA_035312485.1 Flavobacteriaceae bacterium
CCTTGGGTTGTAAGTTGCCTGGTAGCCTTAAAATCAAAGCTTTTAGGGTAACCATGTATTTCAGTTTCTTCATTATTATTTCTACCAAATAGCATTTCTTGACCCAAAAGAAGGTTAAGGTTATGATCTTCGGTATTCAATATTTTATTAAAGTCGTAGTTGAATGTATTTGCAATTCTAAATCCTTCTCTTTTTCGATCCCTTATCGTCAGTGCTGGTAATTCCTGATTTTCAGCCGCAGGTCTGTTTCTTGCATAATAGGTAGAACGTCCATAAAAACGGTAATCTAGATCATTGCGATAATCATATCCTATATCCATTTTATACTGAAGATCCTCAACTATTTTCCATGAAAAGCTACCATACATACTAAATCTTTTTCTTTGTTGCAATCGCTGATTATCATCTACGGCAACAAAAGGGTTTACAAGATAGCTTGATAACGCTTCATCAGTATTGGTAGTTGTTAAACCAGGCAAGGGTATTGGAGAATAGCCTACACTATGTCTAAGACGTGCATCTGCAGATGATGTCTCATTTTGTTCATTTGCTCCACTACCTGTTATTTCGGTATCTGAATAACGCACATTATATGATAAATCTATTTTATCACTAACTTTACTTTTTAGTGCTAATGATAGGTTAGTTCTTTTATAGTCAGAACCAACCATAATTGTCTTAGCATCATACAGGGCATAGTTAAAATTGTAATTGATTTTGTCAGAACCACCGCGAATTCCTAAATCACGGCTTTGAACTTCACCCATTCGCCCAAAAATCTGTTTTTGCCAATTATTACCTTTCATTCCTATATACTGATCGTAATCCTGCCATAGGCCAAAATATCTCTCATAAGGATCAAGTTCTTCAGGATCATCAAGCAAAGCATATTCATATTGCCATTTTACAAAATCTTCAGGTGTGAGAATATCAAGTGTCTCTGCTATTTTACTAACGCCATAAAACATATTATAATTAATGTCTATTTTACCTTCTTTACCTCTTTTTGTTGTAATAAGGACAACACCGTTTGCACCTCTTGAACCATAAATAGCAGTGGAGGAGGCGTCTTTCAACACAGTAATGCTTTCAATATCAGAAGAAGAAATATCACTCATAGTATCTGTAGGATATCCATCAATGACTATTAATGGATCACTATCTTGCGTTATCGATCCGCCACCACGAATTCTAATTTTTATTTCTGCATCAGGAGATCCTTCTGAAGAAATAACTTGTACACCAGCTAAACGTCCTGTTAAAGCTTCTGCAACATTAGAAATAGGCTGTTCTGCCAGCTCTTCTCCGCCAATTGCAACAACCGAACCTGTTAAATCTGATTTACGAGCAGTACCATATCCTATTACAACAACTTCGTCTAAAGATTCTAAACTTGCTTGTAATACTAAATTGAATGTGTCCCTGCCTGAAACACTAACCTCTTGGGTTAAAAATCCTATATAGCTTACTACTAAAATAGCGTTGCTATTTGAAACAGTAATAGTAAAATTACCGTCAAAATCAGTTGCGACACCATTAGCGGTACCTTTTTCTATGACATTAACACCAGGTAACGGCACTCCGTTTTCGTCTGATACGGTTCCAGTAATATTCTTGTCTTGAGCAAAAGAAAATAGAATAGAAAAAAAGAAAAAAGCAATTAAAAAGCCTAATTTTTTACTATCTCTTCTATTAATAATTCCCGATTGAAAAAAACATTTGAATTTAAATGAGTAAGAATTTTGCATTGAAACAAATATTTAATTTGATTAATAATCTAGTTAGTTTGAATTAATTAGTTAAAATAAATTGTAATCGATTACAAACATATATAAAAAAATAATATCCTGCAAATAATTTATGTGTGTTTTTTAATTTGCAGATCAAATTATTAGCAATTACCTAATAAGGTATAAATAAATTTATCAATTAACTAATTTTATCAGGCTTTGTCTGAAAATAAAATAATTCGGTGTCTTTTCAAAGCCTTTAAACTTTTAATTATTTGGGCTTTCTATTAATGATCCGTTTATATATGTATCTATCAACCTTAAGTTACTGACATTTTCGATATCATATGGCTTATCTACTTTTTCAATAATTACATTCTTAAGGGTTATATTCTTAATTGGCGATTCTTCATACCCTTTAGCCAAAATGCCATAATAACCACCATTTTTTACTTTAACGTTTTCTAAAAATATATTTTGAATTGTTGGAATAAAATCTCCTGTCTGATTATTATATGTAGCATAGAACATATTTACTTTTAAAACAGCTTCTTTAACCTGGCCAACCTCCAAATTTCTAACGTAAACGCCATCAACAATACCTCCTCTTTTTGAATTGGTTTTAATTCTTATTGCTCTGTCCAAATTTGGGCTATCCATCGTGCAATTTTCTACAAAAACGTTGCTAACTCCTGCTGACATTTCACTTCCTATGACAACACCTCCATGACCGTCTATCATTTTACAGTTTTTAACAATAATGTTTTCGCTTTTAATCCCAACTCTTCTTCCATCTGTGTCTCTTCCTGCTTTAATGGCAATGCAATCATCTCCAGTGTTAAACGTACAATTTTTGATAATCACATTTTTTGAATATTCAGGATCACATCCATCGTTGTTGGGCCCATGACTTTCTACTGTGACACCATCTACAATAACCGAATTGCTTTTAAATGGATGTATTATCCAAAATGGAGCGTTTATTATTTTTACTCCTTGAATCAGAACGTTTTCGCAATTAAACGGTTCAAAAAAATTTGGTCTTAAATAATGTCCGTCACCAAATACTCTTTCATCAGCTGGCACACCTTTATCTGCCATTTCCATTAGCCTTGGAAGGTTTAAGCTATCTCGTTGATTAGCCATTCCTTCTTTCCAGCCATAAGTATCTTTTCCACACCAAGGCCACCAGTTTTCATTACCAGCTTGACCATTTAATATACCTTTACCAGTAACCGCTATATTCTTTTTGTTGTATGCATAAATCAATGGAGAGTAATTCATAAGCTCAATCCCTTCATATGCTGTATTAACCAAAGGATAGTAATGGCTGGTATCTGTACTGAATAGTATCTCCGATCCTTCTTCCAAATAAAGGTTGACGTTATTTTCTAAATGAATTGGACCCGTTAAATATTTGCCTTTTGGTACTATTACTCTTCCTCCACCATTGTCAGTACACTTTTTAATGGCTTTTTGAAAAGCTTCTGTATTTATGGTTATACTGTCAGGGATTGCGCCAAAGTCCAAAATACT
>DATGBV010000301.1:0-3963 GCA_035312485.1 Flavobacteriaceae bacterium
TCAAAATGACCTTGAAGTCTGGTTTTAATATAATTAGCATTTAAAATAGCAACTTTAGTTGATTCTGTCAAGCCTTCAGAGCCTAGCATTTTAATATAACCATAAGAAATTAAACAAGCTAAAGCTGAACCAAATGGAGCTGATGAAATGGCTGAAATAGCTTTTTCTCTACCTGTATTTTTCACTGGATTTCCAGGCAAAAAAGGAACTAATTGTTTTGTAACACAAATAGGTCCTACACCTGGTCCACCACCACCATGAGGAATAGCAAAGGTCTTATGAAGGTTTAAGTGACAAACATCCGCTCCAATATTCCCTGGATTTGTTAAACCCACTTGAGCATTCATGTTTGCGCCATCCATATAAACTTGCCCACCATTATCATGAATTATTTTTGTTATTTCCTTAATAGCAGACTCGTAAACACCATGTGTAGATGGATAAGTTACCATTAAACAGGAAAGATTGTCTTTATATAATTCTGCTTTTTCGCGTAAATCGTCAACATCTATATTTCCTTTGTCTGTAGATTTTGTAACCACTACTTTCATACCAGCCATAACTGCACTAGCAGGATTTGTGCCATGAGCTGATGAAGGAATTAAACAAATGTTTCTATGGTCATCTCCTCGAGATTCATGGTATGCTTTAATAACCATTAATCCTGCAAACTCACCTTGAGCACCAGAATTAGGTTGTAAAGATGTTGCAGCAAACCCTGTAATCTCTGTTAATTGATTCTCTAATTCTTTTAAAACTGACAGATAGCCTTTAACTTGTTTTGCTGGAGCAAAAGGATGGATTTTTCCCCATTTAAACCAACTTAAAGGTAACATTTCAGATGCCGCATTTAGCTTCATAGTACAAGAGCCAAGAGAAATCATCGAATGGTTTAATGATAAATCTTTGCGTTCTAATTTCTTAATGTAACGCATTAGTTCTGTTTCTGAATGGTAGGAATTGAAAACCTTCATTGACAGAAAGTCTGATTGCCTTTGTAATTTTTCAGAGATAATAGTTTTTTCAGAAATTGAGCTTAAAACAACAGTTTCTTTTTTAGCAGCTTCAGCAAAAATTGAAAGAATATAATTAATATCCCTTACTGATGTAGTTTCATTTAGAGATATAGTTACTGTTTCATCATCTGGGTAATAAAAATTTACTTTTTTATCTTTTGCTATTTTCTTTATTTTTTTGGCATTGGTTTTTATCTGAAGCGTATCAAAAAAAGAAGTATTGACCTGATTAAAACCTAGTTTTTGCAAACTTTCTGCAAGAGTTGAAGCACTAAAATGAACTTTGTTAGCAATGTGTTGTAATCCTTTTGGGCCATGATAAACCGCATACATTCCAGCCATAACAGCTAATAATACTTGTGCTGTGCAAATATTTGATGTTGCTTTATCACGTTTTATATGTTGTTCGCGAGTTTGTAAAGCCATACGTAAAGCTCTATTGCCATTTGTGTCTTTTGTAACACCTATAATACGTCCAGGAATGTCACGTTTGTATGCTTCTTTTGTTGCAAAATATGCAGCATGTGGACCTCCAAAACCCATTGGAACACCAAAACGCTGAGTGGTACCTACCACTACGTCTGCACCAAATTCTCCTGGAGCTTCAAGTTTAATAAGGCTTAAAATATCAGCGGCAACTGCAACTTTTATATTTGCTTCTTTTGCACTTTCAATGAATGATTTAATATCGGTTACTTCACCATGTTGTCCTGGATATTGAAGAATAGCTCCAAAAAAGTCTGATGAAAAGCTGAAAGAATCTTCATTACCTACAACCAATTCAATTCCTATGGGATTTGCTCTAGTTTGTAATAAGGACAATGTTTGTGGCAATATATTTTCTGATACAAAAAACTTATTAATATTTCCTTTTTTCTGGTCTCTTTCTCTGACTGCAAATAGTAAACTCATGGCTTCTGCGGCTGCAGTACTTTCGTCTAAAAGCGATGCATTTGCAATTTCCATTCCAGTGAGATCAGTTATCATGGTTTGAAAATTCAATAATGCTTCCAATCTACCTTGAGCAATTTCGGCTTGATAAGGCGTGTAGGCTGTATACCATCCTGGATTTTCTAAAACATTACGCTGAATGACAGCAGGCATAATTGTTGGATGATAACCCAACCCAATATATGTTTTGTAAACTTTGTTAAGCTTTGATAGATTATGACTATGTATTAGATAATCATTTTCTGGCATTGGTTCTTCCAGATTCAAACCATTTTTTAATCGAATATGGTCAGGAATGGTTTCATAAATAAGTTGGTCTAATGATTCAACTCCAATAATTTTTAGCATTTCTTTTTGGTCGTCTTCACTTGGACCAATATGTCGCATTGCAAAAGCATTTGTATTCATTCTAAAACGTAGTATTTTGAAGGGCAAAATTACGGAATAATTCAAGTTTTTTAGTTAATGAAAATGAAAGTTTTTAACCAATTAAAGTCTTTATTAACAGTTTAATTACTTTTGTGGTATGCGTTTGCTAAAACAAGGATTGGATTTTTATCTTAACAGTAGTATTCATGTAGCTTTTTCGGTTGTCGCTCTTTCTTGTATTACCTTTTTTGAATTTGATTTATTATTTAATAAAAACTTGCTTTTTTTTATTTTTTTTGCTTCAATAACTGGTTACAATTTTGTAAAGTATTATGGCATAGCGAAATGGCATCATAGACATTTGACAAGATGGCTGAAAGTGATACAGGTTTTTTCGCTATTATGTTTTTTAGCTATGTGTTATTTTGCTTTTCGATTACCACTAAAAACATTAGCTATAATTTTAGCTTTTGGTGTTCTGACTTTTTTTTATGCTATTCCTTTTTTGCCTAAAAAAATGTATTTGGATGAGCATAAGAACTTGAGAAATATAAGTGGACTGAAAGTTTATGTAATTGCTTTGGTTTGGGCTGGAGTTACCGTGTTTCTTCCAGTTGTAAATGAAAATTATATCTTAAGCACAGATGTCTGGATAACTTTTTTTCAGCGCTTTCTTTTTGTAATTGTATTAACACTTCCTTTTGAGATTCGTGATTTACAGTATGACGATTTGAAGCTTTCTACAATACCTCAAAAAACAGGCGTTAAACAAGCCAAGATTATTGGAGTGATTTTACTAATGGCATTTTTCTTTTTAGAATTTTTCAAGGACCAATTAAAAATAACTCAAATAATGGCCTTATTAATCATATCTTTTTTTGCCATGTTATTTTTGGTGTTTACTAAAAAAAATCAAGGAAAGTATTATAGTGCGTTTTGGGTAGAAGGCTTGCCAATGGCTTGGTTGGTTATTATCCTACTTTTTGATTAATGATGTTTTTCCAATTCTGCCGTAAATAGTTGTTTTAGACTTTCTTTAGCAGCAGCATCCATACATTGTATTTCAGAATCTTTTACAATTTTGGTAAGTTTTTGGTTGTTTTGTGTGTACTTCCTACAGGCTTTACAATACAGTAAATGTATGTTAAGTTTGATTTTTTCCCAAAGCGTAGCATCATTATATTGTGTTTTATCGCAAACATGATTTGCAACATCACATGAAACAAATACCTTATAATTTTTGTTACTCATTTTTAAAACCAGTTTTCTTTTAAACAAGCAGCCATTGCAATACGAGCTCTATGGATGATTACCCAAAGGTTAGACGCTGTTATATTTAATTCATTACAAATTACTTCTGTATCATAATTCTGAATTGTTTTCATAGTAAAGATTTTTGCATGCTTTGGAGGTAGCTTACTTAAGCAATTCATTATGGCATCACCAAGTTCATTATTTTGAAGTTTGTCTTCTGCAGTTTTATCAAAAGGGTCGGCAACTCTTTCTTCAAGCCAGTCGCCCTCACTTTCGGTGTCGCTACTATAACTCATTCTGACTTCTGCTTTTCCTTTGTTTGAATTTATTTTTCTATAATGATCAATAATTTTTCTTTTTAAAATAGAGATTA
>DATGBV010000302.1:0-7968 GCA_035312485.1 Flavobacteriaceae bacterium
ATAGGCAGCGTTCCAGCTTTCATTCTATCATATAATCTATGAACACCAGTAGTAGTTTCTTCAGATAAACCATTAATACAAGACACTAATTCTGGATAACGGTCTAATACCATATTAGTTAAATCTCCACCGTCATCAAGAATCATGTTTAAAGGCTTACGGTCTTCACCAAAAAATAAGGTTTGTTCTATACACCAATCAAATTCTTCTTCGGTCATACCTTTCCATGCATAAACAGGGATGCCAGTTTCAGCAATAGCGGCGGCAGCTTGATCTTGAGTAGAAAAAATATTACATGAACTCCAAGTCACTTCGGCGCCTAAAGCTTTTAAAGTTTCAATTAAAACTGCTGTTTGGATGGTCATATGCAAACAACCTGCAATTCGAGCACCTTTAAGTGGTTGAGAATCTTTATATTCTTCACGTAAACTCATCAGTCCTGGCATTTCGGCTTCTGCCAATTCTATCTCTTTTCTTCCCCAAGCCGCAAGTGACATATCCTTAACTTTATAAGGCACATATGGAATTGTTTTTGTATTCATAATTGTATATTTGTCTCTAAAATTTTAGTGACTGCAAAGTTACATAATAACTCTGAATTATATAAATGCCTATTTATAAAACCATTACTCATAATTCACAAACTTCTGTTAAAATATGGAAGATTACAGAATCTTATAACGATTTGCTTAAACCTCTTGATTTAAAATCTGAAAGTCTAGAACGTGTTTTAGGAATGAGAAGTGAATTGCATCAGAAAGGTTTTTTAAGCATTAGGCATTTGTTGAGAGCGTTTGGATATACAGATGAGGATTTATTTTATGATGACAATGGGAAACCACATTTAGAGGACGGAAAATTTATTTCCATCACGCATTCCTTTACGTTTTCTGCAGTAGTAGTTAGTGATAACCTTGTAGGTATTGATATTGAGAAGCAACGAAAAAAAATAGAAGTAATAGCTCATAAATTTGTGGATTATGAATTTGACTATTTGAATGAAAAAGATGAAAATTATGTCAATGATTTAACAAAAATATGGTGCATTAAAGAATCATTATATAAGTTGTTTGCAACTAATGGCTTAAGCTTTAAAGAACATTGTTTAGTCATTCCTTTTTCTAATCAAGATGAAACTACAATGGCATGGATAGATTACAGAAACAAGAAATTCAGATTTTGTGCTCATTTTTTTGATTTTGATGGATTTACTTGTGCATATACCTTGCCATCTTAAATGAGGACAATTTATCAAGACATATTGAACAGCATGATTCAAAAAAAGAAGCTCTTGGCTGTTCTAATAGATCCAGAAAAAATGATATTAAATAAAGTGTCTCATTTTATTAATAAAGTAAATCACTCAAAAGTTTCTCATGTCTTTGTTGGAGGAAGTATAGTTGATGATAATGCGACTGAAGCATTGGTTTCAGAGATTAAGAAGCATACAAAATTACCAGTGATTTTATTTCCAGGAGATGTTACTCAAATTACGAATAAAGCAGATGCTTTGCTGTTTTTGTCTTTAATATCTGGACGTAATCCAGAATATTTAATAGAAAAGCATATTGAAGCGGTTTCAAAATTGAGAGAAACAAAATTAGAAATCATCCCAACAGGTTATATTTTAATTGAAAACGGAAAAGAAACTTCAGTTCAAAAAGTAACAGGCACTTTGCCAATGCCAAGACATAATGTTCAAGATATTATAAATACTGCAAAAGCTGGTGAATTTTTAGGAATGAAAATTATTTATCTTGAAGCAGGAAGTGGAGCTGCAATTCCAATCGACTCTATTATTATTTCAAAAGTAAAAAAAGAACTACAAATTCCTCTGATTGTTGGTGGAGGTATAAGAAGCAAAATACAATTAGAAGATACCTATAATTCAGGCGCAGATATGGTTGTTATTGGAACAGCTTTTGAAGAAGACGAATCATTTTTTGACCAATTAAAATGAATGATATTTTAGATTTTTTTATTGCTGCTTACAAAGACGCACCAGCATATTTAATAAGCCTTGAAGCCATTGCCTTTGTTTTTGGAATATTAAGTGTTTGGTACGCAAAAAAAGAAAACATTTTAGTATATCCTACTGGAATAATTTGTACAGCGATTACGGTTTATATTTTAAATGTAAACGAATATTATGGAGATATGATGATGAATTTTTATTATACCATAATGAGTATTTATGGTTGGTGGAATTGGTCTCGGAAAAAGAACAACAAATATGTGGTACCAATATCAAGAACCAACTCGAAAGAAAAAATAATTGGAATATTACTTTTTGTGTTAACTATCTTTGTGACATATTTGGTATACAAAGCCTATAGCTATGATATTAAAACGGCTAATTATATAGATATTTTGACCTCAGGTATTTTCTTTACTGCGATGTGGTATATGGCAAATAAGAAATTAGAAAACTGGACGTTATGGATTATTGCAGACATTATAACAATTCCTTTATATGCCTATAGAGGTTTAGGGATGTTATCATTACAATATTTAATTTTCACAATATTAGCCATACAAGGATATATTGAATGGAAGAAAAGCTTAAACAACAACCTGCAAACTGCATAAAAGTAGTTTTGTTTGGTCCCGAATCTACTGGAAAAACGACATTGTCTAGACACTTGGCACGTCATTATAATTCGGTTTGGGTTCCCGAATATGCTCGTCAGTATCTTCAGGATAAATGGAATAACGAGCGAAAAACCTGTGAACCATCCGATTTATTGCCCATTGCAATAGGGCAAATGAAGCTGGAAAATCAATTGGCAAAAAAAACAGATACTGTTTTAATTTGCGATACAGACTTACTTGAAACCAAAGTATATTCTGAAGCATATTATGTAGGTTCTTGCGACCCAATTCTTGAAAAATATGCTTTAGAAAACAAATACGATTTATACTTTTTAACGTATATTGATACATCTTGGGAAGCAGATGATTTGCGGGATAAACCCAATGAAAGATTGCGTATGTTTAAAGCTTTTGAGCAAGAATTAATAAAGCAAAACAGACCTTATGTATTGTTAAAAGGTGACAAAAAAATAAGGCTAAACATAGCAGTAAAACATATAGATAAAATTTTAAAGGTAAAAGAATAAATGTTTTTAGAAAAAGACGTAAAACAAATTGAAGCAAAAGGGCTCACTTTAGAAAAGGTCAAAGATCAAATTGGAGTTTTTAAATCTAGCATTCCTTATATTAATTTAGTATCTGCTGCAACGATAGGGAATGGAATTTTAAGGTTTTCTGAAAATGAACATAATGAACTAATTAATGTTTTTGAAGAAGAGAAAAACAACTTGTCTATTTTAAAATTTGTACCTGCTTCTGGTGCTGCGACAAGAATGTTCAAATTTTTGTTCAAGTTTTTAAAAGAGTATAACCCAGAACATGAAAGTATAAACTCTTACATTAACAACAAAAACAATAAAGACTTATACATATTTTTTGTTGGCTTGGAGAAATTCCCTTTTTATCATGAAGTCATGACAAAAATTCAGGAATTATATCCTAATTATGAGACTCTTAATACTAATAGAAAATCATTATTGTTTGTAAAAACTATGCTTGATGAAGACTTTCTTAATTATGGGGATTCGCCTAAAGGATTGTTGCCTTTTCACAAATACAAAAACAATGTAATCTCTACTGCTTTTGAAGAGCATTTGTATGAATCGGCCCTTTATTCTTCATTAGAATCTTCTGCTAAACTTCATTTCTCAATTTCTGAAAAATATAAAAACAAATTCAGGGAAGAATTTAATAGAATAGAAAAAAAAGTTGCTCAAAAAACGGGCACTCAATTCGATATTTCTTTTTCCTATCAAAAAGAATCTACAGATACTATTGCAGTAACTATGGATGATAAACCTTTCAGAAATAATGAAGGTTTGCTTTTATTCAGGCCATCGGGTCATGGAGCATTAATAGAAAATTTAAACGATCTGGATGCAGATATTATTTTTATTAAAAATGTTGATAATGTTGTTGTTTATAAGTACAAAGACGAAGTTGCCAAATACAAAAAGGTTTTGGCAGGCGTTCTCATTGAACTACAACAACAGATATTTAAGTTTTCAGATGAAATTGAAAATCAAATAATTGATGAGAATAAAATTTATATCATTGCAGAATTTTTATCAAATAAACTGAATGTTAATATTTCTTCCGAATTCAAAAAATATACCCAAAAATATAAAATAGAATATTTAAAAGAAAAGCTAAACAGACCAATAAGAGTTTGCGGTATGGTAAAAAATGAAGGCGAGCCGGGAGGAGGTCCGTTTTGGGTTAAGGATGAAAATGGCAATGTTTCATTACAAATTGTTGAATCTGCACAAGTAAATTCCAAAAACAAAAAACAAAAGGAAATTCTTAAAGAGTCTACTCACTTTAATCCCGTTGATCTGGTTTGTGGCGTAAAAGATTATCAAGGCAATAAATTTGATCTCACAGATTTTGTAGATCATAACGCAGCATTTATTACTAAAAAAACGCAATCGGGTGTTGAAATTAAAGCACTAGAACTTCCAGGATTATGGAATGGAGGAATGGCCAACTGGAATACCATATTTGTTGAAGTACCACTTATTACCTTTAACCCTGTGAAAACAGTGAACGATTTATTGAAAGCACCACATCAAATTAAAGAGTAATGTTGGATGAAGATGCTTTAATTAATGAATTATCGTTTAAGGCGATTAGAAGTTCTGGCGCTGGTGGCCAACATGTTAACAAAGTATCTTCAAAGATCGAATTGTCATTCAATTTAATCGATTCAGTGTATTTAAGTGAAGAGCAAAAAGAGTTGCTTCAGAAGAATTTAAAAAATAAAATTTCTAAAGAAGGTGTGCTTGTGCTTCAATGTGATGAAAGTAGGAGTCAACACAAAAACAAAGACATTGTTACAAACCGTTTTTTGGGGTTAATTAAAGAAGGTCTTATTGTTCCTAAAAAAAGAAAGAAGACTAAAGTTCCAAAATCAGTTAGAATAAAACGATTGGAAATGAAAAAGAAAAATGCTGAAAAGAAGGCTAAAAGAAAACCTCCAAAACTAAATTAAATTTCTATTATTATTCATTGTTAATTGTACATTGTTAATTACATTTGCATTGTTCTCGAAAAGGGGTGCCAATAAGTGGCTGAGATCATACCCATTGAACCTAGAACAGGTAATGCTGTTTAGGAATATGAATTTATGACGTTATTACGAGGAGTTTTTTTAACAACGTAGTAATCTTTCGAAGTAAATTCTACTTAATCAAATTATTAACAAAGAATAATGACCTCTTTTTATTCGATTAAATTATTTTTTCTCGAATGAAATTTTTATTTACAATTTTAGCACTTTTTGCCATAATGATATCTGGTTTTGCCCAAGAAAGACAACAAGATTCAGTAAAAGTTGAAACCCTTGATGAAGTCCTTGTAAAAGCTGTTCGTGTAGATGCAACTTCACCAATTACACATTCAGACATTACAAAAGAACAATTAGAACAACGAAATTTAGGGCAAGACATTCCAATTTTACTTAACTATTTACCATCGGTTGTCACAACAAGTGATGCTGGAGCAGGTGTTGGCTATACAGGCATTAGAGTACGTGGTGTAAATGCACAATCCACCAACATTACAATCAACGGAATTCCATACAATGATGCAGAGTCATTAGGAACCTTTTGGGTAGATTTACCAGATTTCTCATCATCGGTTGAAAGTTTACAACTCCAACGTGGTGCTGGGACATCAACAAATGGTTCAGGTGCATTTGGCGCAAGTATTAATGTGCTAACTGATGCTATTTCAGAAAAAGGAAATGCCGAAATATCTAATTCTTTTGGAAGCTATAACACCTGGAAGCATACTCTAAAATTCAGTACAGGAACTTTAAATGATCATTTTGAAGTGGCTGGACGTTTGTCAAAAATAAAATCCAATGGTTATATAGACAGAGCCTCTTCAGATTTAAAATCATATTTTTTGCAAGCTTCTTATTTTGATGATAATACATTGATAAAAGCATTAATGTTTGGTGGAAAAGAAATTACTTATCAGGCCTGGAATGGAATTGATACCGAAACCTTAAAATCCAACAGAACCTTCAATTCAGCAGGAATGTACACAGATGATCAAGGAAACACCCAATTTTATGATAATGAAGTAGACCATTATAATCAAGATCATTATCAGCTACATTGGAATGAGTGTTTTAATAACAATTGGTCAACAAATGTTGGCTTGAATTATACTTATGGACGAGGTTATTTTGAACAATATAAGGAAGATGAGAATTTTGCCGATTATGATTTAGAGGAAATTACTGTAGGTGGCGAAACAATTAACACAACAGATTTAATTAGGCGCAGGTGGTTAGACAATGGTTTCTATGTTGCTAATGTTAATGCAAATTATAAAAATGATGCTTTAAATCTAACTTTTGGAACATCTTATAGCAGTTATGATGGTGACCATTTTGGCGAAATTATCTGGACAGAATTTGCAAGCACTAGCGAAATTAGAGACCATTATTACGATGGAAATGGAAAGAAAAAGGACTTCAATATTTTCACAAAGGCAACTTTCAGAATTAATGATAAAGTTAGTTTATATGGCGATCTGCAATTACGGAATGTAGATTATAAAACTTCTGGAGAAACTTCAGATAGAATTCCGTTTAATATAGATAAAAGCTACAATTTTTTCAATCCAAAAGCTGGAATTACTTATAAAATAAGTGATAAAAACAACCTCTATTTTTCTTATGCAAGAGCTAACAGAGAACCAAATAGAGGTGATTTTGAGAATAATGAAGCCATAAAACCAGAACAGCTAAATGATTTTGAATTAGGCTGGAGACATAACAACGAAAAATTCAGAATGAATGTAAACGCATATTATATGCTATATAATGAGCAATTGGTTTTATCTGGTCAAATAGATAATACAGGAAGCCCAATAAGAACAAATAGTGGCAAAAGTTACAGATTGGGATTAGAAGTAGAAGCAGCAATAGCACTTTCAAACAAATTTTCAGTACAGCCAAATTTCACTATAAGTTCTAATAAAAATAAAGAAACCATTGCTTCAATTGATGGCAGTTTGGTAGACCTTGGTAAAACAAATATTTCATTTTCACCAGAATTTGTAGCTGCAAATGCATTTATTTTTCAACCAGATAAGAACTTACAAATATCATTTTTAAGCAAATATGTTGGTGAGCAATTTATGGGAAATACAGATTCTGAAATTTCAAAACTAGACAGCTACTTTGTAAATGATTTAAATGTTACTTATGAAATAAATCCCAATTCATTTTTCAAATCCATTGTACTATCTGGATTAGTTAATAATATCTTTGGAAAAAAGTACGTGTCTAATGGATACTATTATACCTATGACGATACGTGGTCAGACCCAAATCAGGTTACCACCATTGAAGGCGCAGGTTATTATCCGCAGGCCACGACAAATTTCTTGTTAGGAGTAACTTTAAAATTTTAATTAGTGATAAAAAGAGTATTTCCACTAACTTCCACACGATAGGCTTTTAGACCACATCGTAAAGAAGAATTGTTCAAAGGTTGTCCAGTAAACAAGCTGTATAGGTTTTGGTCATCACAACCACAAGTGCCTTCAAGACCAGATATGACTAATGTTGAGCAGGTTGAAGGTATATGATTTGGGTCAGCAGCATCAAAAGCTACAAAACCAGTACCTGTATTTGTGACAATGATACCTCCATTACCATAACCTGAGATAGGAACTGGATTGCTCGGAAAGTTAAGTTGGCTAAATTGAGGTAAGCTTAAATTAACTGTAAGGTTTACACCAATATTTAGCAGATAATTACAGTTGTTGTTGGCATCATCATTTTTACTACAAGTTGTAAGTAACAAGCTTGTAATTGTAATTAAAAAAAACTTTTTCATATCATTTTTTATAAGATGC
>DATGBV010000303.1:0-5133 GCA_035312485.1 Flavobacteriaceae bacterium
CAAAGTATTTGGAAAGATGCCAAGTCCTGGATTTTCAACTTTATCAGATTCAACAAGAATAACACTCTCAAAGGTTTGATTTTTTTCAAACTCATCTTGAATTCCTTGTATCACATTGTCCGCGCCTTCTCTATCCAGATGGTGTCCTTCGGCAGAAAATATCTTGTCTATATGATCAAGGGTTTTATTGGAAGTTGATTCACTTCTGTTTAAAATTCCGATTTGTTGTATATGATTTGGAACGTAAACAGGTGCTGGTTCTGTAACGTTCATCGTTAGGTTATTAGTAGAGCTACAGCCTAGTAATATTAAAGCACAAATGAGTAATTGTAACGTAGGTTTAATTACAGTTGTTTTCATGTTTAGTAAGATTTGGTGGCTACTAATGTAGTAAAATATTTTTAAATAACACTTAACTGCTTGTAAATGCGACAGATAAATTAAGAAAACACTTACTTTTTATAATGGAAGAGTAGAGTTAGTGATTATCAATCTCTTTAACGATTTTAGCGGGATTTCCAGCAATAAATACATTGCCTGGAAAACTTTTAGTCACGATTGCTCCAGCACCAACAACTACATTATCACCAATAGTTACACCTGGGCAAATTACAGCATGTCCACCAACCCAGACATTTTTTCCAATGGTAATGGATTTCGCAAATTCGCGACCACTGTTTCTGGCTTCGGCTTCCAGAGGATGCGTTGCAGTATAAATCTGTACATTAGGTCCAAACATGCAATTGTTACCAATTGTAACTGGAGCAACATCTAAAATACAGCAGTTAAAATTCATAAATACATTGTCTCCTGCAATAATATTATAACCATAATCACAATAAAAAGGAGGTTCTATCCAAAGGTTTTTTCCAGCTTTAGGTATTAATTTATAAAACAATTTGAAACGCTGTTTTTTCTCATCTTCAGTCAATTTATTTATTTCCTGAAATAACAATCTGCATTGGTGTCTATCTGCTACCAATTCTGGATCTAACGGATTGTACATCTCGCCAGCAAGCATTTTCTCCTTTTCAGTCATAAGTTATTTTCTAGTATAAGTAATAAACGAAAATGCATGTTTGTGGTTTTCATCTTTTTCGTGAAATGTGTTGTTGGTTTCTTTCCAAACTGAAGTATCTATTTCTGGAAAAAAAGTATCTGCACCTTCAAAGGTTTCATGAACCCTTGTAATTTCTATTTTATTGGTAAAAGGCATAGATTGTTTATAAATTTCTCCTCCTCCTATAATAAAAGGCTGGTTGTCTTTTCTAGAAACATCCAAGGCATCTTCTATATTATTTACAACAATAACACCGTCAGGAACTTTATAATTATCTTGTCTTGTAATCACTACATGTGTTCTGTTTGGCAGAGGTTGAGGGAAACTTTCGTAGGTCTTTCTTCCCATGATAATATGATGACCATTTGTTAAAGTTTTAAATCGTTTTAGATCGTCACTTAAATGCCAAATTAAATCGTTGTCTTTTCCAATAGCGTTGTTTTCGCCAGCAGCTACAATAATGGTTAATTCTGAAGATTTACTCGTTTTTTTTTTAGCTAGTTTTTCTTGCTCAATCTCTTTCTTGGCTATTTGAGTTTCTTCTTCCAAGAATTTTGCCTTCAAAGCATCCACACGTTCACGTTGCATTGCGACAAGTCGATCGAGTTGTTTTTGCTCCCAATCTTTTCCTAAAAATTTATGTGTAATAAACACATTAAAGGCATGATATAAAAAGAAGAATAACCAAATTACTATTGGATAAACAAACCAATCTACACCAAAAGGTTTAATGTCTTTTCCTAGATCAAGAACTAAATTTGCAACAATAAAAAAAACAGAACCAATTATAAAGAACACAAAATGAGCATATAGACGTTTTTTCTGTTTTATGCGCTTTTGTGCGTTTTGAATTAACTCTAATTGTTCTTTATCTATTTGCTGAACAGGCTTCTTTTTCCCAAACATATTCGTTAACTGTTATTATGTAAAGTTAACTTTTTTTGATGACATAAATAAGTATTTTTTAATAGAGATTTGTTTAGAAATGTTGAATTTGATTTGATAATAGTTACGAAAACGATGTATTAGTATTTTGAAAGAAAAATGATGTAGAAAACGCAAACGATATAGTTGAAAATCAGGCAAAAAGAAACAAAAATCGCATTAATAATCTCATAATATTTACACTACTTTATTATATAGTTTAAATTATTGTGAAGTCTTTTTTATCAAATTGATAAATCTTTTATTTAAAGCAAAATTTAAGCTTTTATGTGCAAATTTGTTTTATACATTTGCCCCAAAATTCAATTAATAAAAGTATTATTTAATACAAATATTATGAGAACAAGAAATAATCAATTTACAGAAAAGATAAATTCTCTTAAGAAGGGATATGTCTGGAACACAAAAAGAAGATTTAACAATTTAAAGCAATAAATTATGGCAATTACAAAACAATATTTAAAAAGCAAGCCAATTTGTAAAGTAACTTTTTCAGTTCCTGCTGAAGAAGCAGAAACAGTAGCAGTTGTAGGAAGTTTTAACGATTGGAATACTGAAGCTTTAACACTAAAGAAATTAAAAAATGGAACCTTTAAAGGGACTGTTAATTTAGAAAAAGATAATTCTTATGAATTTAAATATGTTGTTGATGGTACTTACATTAACGACGACCAAGCAGATGCATACGTATGGAATGATTATGCAGGAGCAGAAAATGGAGTTTTAAGTTTATAGAAATTATTAATTTTTAGTTGGTTAAAAGGGTCTTCAGTTTTTTGAAGGCTCTTTTTTTTGTAGTAATAAAGCATTAAAAATTTATTGTCACCAAAATACTAAATGGAGTGTCAACAGGTTCATCGTTTAAATAACCTGGGGATTTAAATTTTGGTAAGCGTTTTAAAATACTAATTGCTTCTACAGCAATTTCTCTTTTGTGTGCTTTTGCATTTATATTTTCTACTTTACCTTTTTTATTCACAACAAAATCAACTTTAAATTGTGTAGATTTTTCAGTTGGGAATAGCTTATCTGCTAATTCCATATTAAAACTCAATCTTAAAAAATCTTTTACTTTTTTTACTGTACACTTTTTTTGATATTCATAGCTTAAGTTTTCATTACAGCCTCTAAATACAGGAAACTTTTTATTCTTGGTGTTATTTACCTTAAAAATAATTGGTAAAGAATAAGGTACAATAACTGGTTTGTCATTAATATAGCCTGCTCTTTCCATTTGAGGAACTAATTCCATTACTCTAATGGCTTCTTTTTCTATATCTGAATGTGAAGACCTAGCTTTTATATCAAAGATTTTACCTTGTTTGTCTATTTTGAAGATTACATTAATTCTTACTTCTCCGTCTGGTAAATCTAATGTTTCGGTAATTGAAGTATTGAAATTCATTTGTACAAGCCTAGAGATATTAGCACTCATACATTTTTGTAATTCTAAATTGCTCAATTTTTTATTACAGCCTTTGTATACGGGAACTTTGGTAGTCTCGTCAATTGTAAATATTTCAGTTTCGCTGATAATTTCAAACTTTTCGAGAGTTTGTTGTTGCGAATAAGAAAATAAAGTAAATACCAGAAATAGAAAAAAGAAAACTTTATACATTCTTTCGCTTTAGAACTTAAACTGCAACAACACCTTTTATATGTGGATGAGGATTGTAATCTACTAAAGTGAAATCTTCAAATTTAAAATCGAAAATGTCTTTCACCTCTGGATTTAAAACCATTTTTGGTAAAGGTTTCGGGTCACGAGACAGTTGTAGTTCTAATTGCTCATAATGATTGCTATAGATATGAGCATCACCAAACGTATGAATAAAATCACCTGCCTGATAGCCGCAAACCTGTGCTATCATCATTGTGAATAATGCATACGACGCGATATTAAAAGGAACACCTAAAAATATATCTGCACTGCGTTGATATAGTTGACAAGACAATTTACCATCTGCTACATAAAACTGAAAAAACGCATGGCAAGGAGGTAAAGCAGCTTTGCCATTAGCAACATTTTCACTGAAGGATTTTGAAGTATCTGGCAACACCGAAGGATTCCATGCAGAAACTAACATTCTTCGGCTATCAGGATTATTTTTAAGTGTATGAATTACCTCTTTTATTTGGTCTATTTCGTCACTGTTCCAATTGCGCCATTGATGTCCATAGACTGGACCTAGATCACCATTTTCATCTGCCCAGGAATTCCAGATTCTTACGCCATTTTCGGTCAAATAATTAATATTTGTGTCACCTTTTAAAAACCAAAGAAGCTCATAGATGATGGATTTTAAATGTAATTTTTTTGTAGTTACCATTGGGAAACCTTTGCTTAAATCAAATCGCATTTGGTAACCAAAAACACTCTTTGTTCCTGTTCCTGTTCTGTCAGATTTTTCGTTTCCGCTTTCTAAAACGTGTTTTACAAGGTCTAAATATTGTTTCATTTAACGTGATTGTTTCAGAAATTAAATGTAAAAAAAAGCTTTAAACCCCAACGGTTAAAGCCTTAATTTATTTTAAAAGTTATTAACTGTTAACCTATAATCATTCCTGCAATGGTTGCAGATAATAATGAAGCAATTGTACCACCAATTAGAGCTTTTATACCAAATTCAGACAATGTTTTACGCTGTCCTGGCGCCAATGAGCCTATACCACCAATTTGTATACCTATGGATGCAAAATTTGCAAAACCACAAAGCATATAGGTAGCCATGATGATAGATTTTTCATACTTCAGGTGTAAAATACTACCAATATCCTTTAAATTGGCCAACTGAATATAACCAACAAATTCACTGGCAACCAATTTTATACCTAATAATTGTCCCATTAATGCGATGTCTTCTTTGGCAACACCAATAAGCCACATGAGCGGAGCAAAGGCATAACCTAATAAAAACTCAAGAGAAAATTCTTCATACATAGTATTGTTTGCAACCACTGTATTTAAATTGGTTATATCGCCAAACCAGCCCAAAATGCCATTTATCATAGCGATAAATGCAAGAAAAACTAACAACATAGCTCCGACGTTTACAGCTAATTTTAAACCTTCTGTAGTTCCGTTAGCGATAGCATCTAGAATATTAGAACCAATATTTTCTTGCGTA
>DATGBV010000304.1:0-22753 GCA_035312485.1 Flavobacteriaceae bacterium
TAATCAGCGATTACAAATTAGAAAAAGGTTCAATATGTATGGTAGCTTTTCATGGAAAATAATTGAGGATCTTCAGTATAAAGTGGATATAGGGTATGAAATTCGCAATGATTTAGATTACCGTTTCTATGGACGCTCTACCTATTACGCAAGAAATAGACCTGCGGCTGAAAATCAGGAATTACCAGCACTGACAATAAGGGATAGAAAAACAGAAGGATTTAGAATTTCAAATACATTTAACTATGACTTTAATAAAATATTGAATACCGAAGATCATAGCCTTAACCTTCTTTTGGGTCAAGAAATGCTATTTAGTAGAAATAATAATGAAGAAACTGAAATACATGGTTACCCTAAAAGCTTTGATTTTAAGGCTACCAGACAACTTACAACCCAAGGTGACCCGTTTTCGGTAGATAGCTTTTATAGTCCAGATGATAAATTATTGTCTTACTTTGGTCGTGCTAATTATGCATTTAAAGACAGGTATCTTTTAACGGCAACCTATCGTGCTGATGGATCAAGTAAATTTTTAGGAGACAATCGTTGGGGCTATTTTCCGTCGGCTGCTGTAGCATGGAAAATTAGTGAAGAAGAATTTTTAAATGATGTAGATTGGTTAAATAGCCTTAAAGTGAGATTAAGTTATGGGGAAGCAGGTAATAATAATATTCCATCTGGACAAACAGTGCAGAGTTTTCAATCAAATACGACTTCTTACTTAAATGATATTAGTAGTTATTGGTCTGCATCCAATGATTTAGCTAATCCGGATCTAAAATGGGAGACAACGGTTACCAAAAATGTAGGGCTTGACTATGATTTGTTCAGGGGCCGTATAAGTGGTTCGTTCGAATGGTATAAAAATATTACTGAAGACCTATTGATTAGATTTCCAGTGCCAGGAACAGGTTATGACAATCAGTATAGAAATCTAGGAGAGGTTGAAAACACTGGTTTTGAAGCTAGTTTAAATGTTATTGCAATTGATAAAGAAGATTATGGTTTAGACTTTTCTTTCAATATAGGGATTAATAAAAATAAAGTAAACTCACTTGGAAATTTAGAGGATTTTGGAGAAAATACCAACTGGGGCTCTACACAAATAGGGAATGATTATCTTGTAAGTGTTGGTGAGCCTATAGGTATAATGTATGGTTTCCAAAGTGATGGCAGATATGAAGTATCAGATTTTGACTATGATTCTGCTTCTGGAACTTATACATTAAAATCTGATGTTGTGGACAATCAATGGTTAGGAAATGTGATGCCTGGATCCATGAAATTAAAAGATTTAAATGGAGATGGTATTGTTGATGTTGACGATCAAACAATTATAGGAGATTCCAATCCAGATTTTTCTGGTGGTTTTGTGTTAAATGCCAATGCTTACGGTTTCGATCTTTCCGCAGCATTTAACTTTAGTGTTGGGAATGATATTTACAATGCAAGCAAAATTGAGTTTACAACGGCAAATCAGAACAATCAATATAGGAACTTAATGACAATAATGGCAGATGGAAACAGATGGACAAATTTGGATCCTGCTTCTGGGCAACTGGTAACTGATCCTACTCAATTAGAAGCCCTTAATGCTAATACAACAATGTGGTCACCGTTTATGAATCGTTATGTTTTTAGCGATTGGGCAGTTGAAGATGGTTCTTTCTTAAGGTTAAACACTTTAACACTTGGCTATACTATGCCAGAAGAAATTATTGATTATATTGGTATAAGTAGGCTAAGGTTTTATCTTACGGCTAATAATGTATTTATTATTACAGACTATTCTGGTCTTGACCCAGAGGTTTCTACAAGAAGACGGACCCCATTAACACCAGGAGTGGATTATTCACCATTCCCGCGTAGTAGACAATTAGTTTTTGGCTTAAATCTTAATTTTTAAATAAAAATTTATCAGAAAAATGAAAAATTTTAAAACAATATTTTTAGCAATAATACTATTAGGACTTTTTAACTCTTGTTCGGAGTTTGAAGAAGAGTTTTTGGATGCGCCAGCTAAATCAAGTTTAGATGAATCTGTTATTTTTTCTACGCCTGGATTAGCAAAAGGTGCTGTTGATGGTATTTTAGAACGAATGGGTCAAACAAACTCTTACAGAGGGCGTTATATACCTTATTACGGATTTAATACAGATACCGAGTATAATTATCGTTCATCTAATGTAGGAGATGCTGGAGGTGAACTCTGTAATTACGATGCCGATCCAAATAATACTCAAATGAATTCTGATAATAATGCATGGGCAATGATGTTTGCAGGCATTGAGCGTGCCAATATCTGTATAAGAGGTTTACGTAATTTTGGTAACCCAGAACCTGACACAGAACTTGGACAATTATTAGGTGCAGCTTTAACATACCGAGCTATTTATTATGCAGATTTAATGAAAACTTGGGGAGATGTTCCAGCACGTTTTGAACCTATTAATTCTGAAACAATTTATCTTGAAAAAACAAGTCGAGATATAATATACAAACAACTCCTTCAAGATTTAGAAGAAGCAGCTACTTTAGTAGCTTGGCCTAACGAAACATCTGCCACAGCTACGGTAGAGCGTGTTAATAGGGCTTTTGTGAAAGGATTTAGAGCACGTTTAGCTCTGGCTGCTAGTGGCTTTCAAAGATATCCTGATGCTGTAAGAAGAAGTGACGATCCAGACCTTTCTGTAAACAATATGTATAGAATAGCTTTAGATGAATGTAGAGATGTTATTAATAGCGGCAAAGCACATTTAGAACCTTCATTCGAAACATTCTGGAGGAATTTTAATGAAGAAAAAGTGAATGCTGGAGGAGAATCTCTTTGGGAAATTCCTTTTGCTGCAGGTCGGGGACGTGTAAACTTCTCTTTTGCAGTACGTCATCGCAGTGTTGACCAATACACAGGTCAACCTAGAGGTGGTACGGCTGGTGCACTTCCAACAGTCTGGTATGATTTTGATGAATCTGATACACGTAGAGAAGTAACCTGTGTTCCATACCAATGGGGTAACGCTGTTGACGGAGTTTCTCAACAAGAGTTAACTGGATTAGAAACATGGTATTTTGGAAAATACCGTTACGAGTGGATGACACGTTATGTAACTTCAACTAATGATGATGGTATTAACTGGATGTATATGCGTTATGCTGAAGTTCTGTTAATGGCAGCCGAAGCAGCTAATGAATTAGAAGGGCCAGCCGCCGCCGCACCTTATTTAAAAGAAATTAGAATGAGAGCTTTCCCATCTGCACTTCATAATGAAAAGGTAGATAATTATGTAAATGCTCTATCAAGCAAACAAGAGATGTTTGATGCCATAGTAAACGAACACATGTATGAATTTACAGGAGAAATGTTACGTAAGCAAGCACTTATCCGTTGGAATTTGTTAAGTACTAATCTTGATGTAGCCAAAGCTAAACTTACAGATTTACAAAATCGTACAGGTGAATATGCAGATGTACCAACAACTTTATATTACAAGTATGAAGATGACAATGAAACTCTGGACATTTATGGTCTAAACCGAGGAGAAACTGTTGATCAAGGTGCAGAATACTCTGCTCAATCTTGGGACCCTTTATTGGATGATGAAATAAATTCCATTTACGTTGGAAATGTTGATGATAGACAGTTCTGGCCGATATGGCAAGTGTTTATTGATGGAAGTAACGGGAAACTGGTCAATGATTATGGCTATTAAGAACTACAAAATTGATGATAAATAAATTATGATTATGAAAGCAAAATATATTTTAAAAGTATTGTTCACAATTTTCCTAGCATTTGCCACCTCTAACTGTGCTTATGATAAAGAATTGATTGAAGAGCTTGCTATTGACAGGGAATTTGCTCCAGTCGATTTAACTGCTAGAGTTAGAAATCAAACAATAGTAGAATTGAGTTGGAACACAGACGACAATGTGAACCATTACGTTGTGGAATTCAGTGCTGACGATCCAGATTTTAACGAAATTTTCTTATCTGTCAATGTTACTGCAGACGAATTACCAGTTCAAATACAGTTGGAAGGATTAACTGAATATTCAATACGAGTAAAAGCTGTAAGTGCAAGAGGATTAGGTGATTCTACCTGGGCAACTGAAAGCGCTACAACTTTAGCTGAACAGCTTATGCTACCTTCTGTACTTGGGGATATTGAGTATAGTCAGGCAACCTTAAGATGGCAGCCTGGAATTAATGTAACACATATTATTCTTGACCCTGACCCTGATGTATCGGGCGATGAGATTAGACATGACATTACAGCTCAAGAAAAAGCTGATGGTATCGCTATAGTAACAGGCCTAGCAAGTGATACGCAATATATAGCTGTCTTATTTAACAATATCAAACCCAGAGGTTTTATAATTTTTACTACCGAAGTTGATCCAGGTACTGGTACTGTAATTAGCCCTTCCGATGATTTATTATCGATAATCGGCAATGCTGCTCCTGGAGATGTTTTAATTTTGGAACAAGGAGATTATACTTCTACACCACTTGATATAACTTTAGATAAATCAATTACAATCAGAAGTTTGTTAAGTTATGCTAAACCGCTATTAAAAGCTAGTTTTTCTATTGTAACTGGAGCAGAAGATGTTAGTTTAATAGATTTAGATTTAGCAGGAGATTTAGTTGAAGAATTAAATGATGTAGTGACTTTTTCTGATGCTGGCAACTATAATTCACTATTAATTAGTGGTTGTAATATTCATGACTATGATCGTTCTTTTGTTAGAGGCCCTACAACGGATGCCATTGTACAAACTGTGACTATTGAGAACTCTATAGTAACAAATGTGCTTACTAATGGTGGAGATTTTATCGATTTTAGAAACGGTGATGTGTTTAATCTTAATGTTACTACCAGTACATTTAACAATTGTGCTCCTGGCCGTGACTTTATTAGAATGGATGCAAGTGGAACTTCAAACGATACTGGTTTAACTAGTAATATACTATTAGATAGATGTACATTGTATGCTTGTTCTAACTCGAGCAGTAGAAGAGTTTTTTATGTTCGCTTTGTATCTAACGACGTAACGTCCACAAATAATTTGATTGCTGAAACAGAATCGGAAGGTTATGCTGATAGAGATGGAATTGATGAAACACCGACATTTGGCAATAACAACTACTTTAACGCACCTGGATATTTTGACGACACTCAACATACATATGATGACACAAATTATACAACTGAAGATCCTGGCTTTGTAGACGCAGCATCTGGTGATTTTACAATTACAAACCAGACATTAAAGGATAACCAAGTTGGGGATCCAAGATGGAGACCTTAAAATATTGATTAGGATTAGTTATATTTTTAAAAGGGTATGTTTTATTTTACTATAACACATACCTTTTTAGTTCTTGGTAAAGATTAAATTAATCAGTTGGTATATAACACTTTAAATGATCTATTTTCTAATTAATAAATAAAGGACAAATGAAAAACAGAGTAATGTTATTTCTTCTTTTTAGCATAATCTTGCTAAACTGCTCTAAGGACAATAGTGTTGAAGAAGAGCCTATTGTGTATGTCAATAGCGTTCAAATCCTAGGCTCTGATATTACAGAAGGAGTAAATTCACAAATGGAGGCGATAGTGTTACCTGAAAACGCAAATAATAAATCGATCTTATGGGAATCATCAGATGTGTCCGTTGCTGAAATTTCCAGTTCTGGTTTAATTACTGCAAAAAAGAATGGCACAGTCACCATTACAGCTACGGCCAGAGATAGAGGAACTATTAAGTCCACAAAAACAATCACAATCACAAGTTTTGATACTGGAGGCGGGAATGTAACAGTTGGGAATGTTACAGAGTTACTTCAGGCGCTAGCTAATGCAGCACCAGGGAGTATTATAGTAGTCAATGAAGGTGATTATATTTTGAACACTAAAATAACAATCAACATATCTGGTACTTCGGGGGAAAATATTACCCTTATGGCCAATGAAAGCCAGGGACGACCAAAACTTGATTTTTCGTCTATGGCGGAAAACTCTTCCAATCGTGGAGTATCACTTTCAGCAAGTTATTGGCATATAAAAGGTATTGATGTTTTTGGAGCAGGAGATAATGGTATGTTTATTAGTGGAAATAATAATCTCATTGAATTTTGTACGTTCAGTGAAAATTCAGATTCAGGTCTGCAAATTGGCAATGGAGGCAGTAATAACACCATTTTAAATTGTGATTCTTATTTTAATGCAGATTCATCAATTGAAAACGCCGATGGTTTTGCCTGTAAACTGGATGCTGGCACAGGAAATAAATTTATAGGATGTCGTGCATGGCAAAATCTTGATGACGGTTGGGACGGTTATTTGCGTGGCAATGATAATATAACAACAACTTATGAAAATTGTTGGGCCATAAACAATGGGTATTTAGAAGATGGCACTGTTAGTGGTGGAGATGGCAACGGATTTAAAACAGGCGGGAGCGATAACAAAGACCTAAAACATAACTCAATTTATACCAATTGTATTGCAGTAGGTAATGGGTTTGATGGGTTTGACCACAACAGTAATAGAGGTGATGTGACTATTTATAATTGTTCAGCCTATGATAATGGAAAAAATTATTCTTTCAGCACAACCAATCCACTTAACCAATTGATCATTAAAAATAGCAATACTTTTGGCAGTTTTGGAACTACAAACGCCGATAATACTGATATTACTAATAATAGTTGGCAGGATGGTATTATAGCAGATGAAAATGATTTTGAAAGTATAGATTATAGCCAATTATTGGCCCCAAGAAAAGTGGATGGCAGTTTACCTGATGTCACTTTTTTTCATCTTAAGGCTGGTAGTGATTTAATTGATAGTGGAGTTGATGTAGGCTTGCCATTTAATGGTAGTGCTCCTGATTTAGGTGCATTTGAATATTAAGAAAAGAGAATTTAATACTGTTAATGGTCATAAAATACAATTATGGACCTTAAATTAGTTAACATAGTAATTTGTTTTTTAATATCAGTTTTCGCTGTAAACGCACAAAATACGTTTGAAATTGATACAAGCTACACCATTAATAGTGCCTATAAAAAGTACATTAAGCATTATCCTAATATCAAAATTGCAAAACCACTATTAGATGAAAATGTTATTGATAGAAGTGATATTGTCTATAAAGAATTAGACTACAGAAACCTTCATTTAGATGCTATTCATCATAAGGATGAAGAATTGAAACCAGCAGTTATTTTGATTCACGGTGGTGGTTGGAAATCAGGGAACAAATCACTAATGAAACCTATGGCTCAAAAGATTGCTTCAAAAGGCTATGCTTGTTTTACTGTAGAATACAGATTATCTTTAGAAGCAAAGTATCCAGCTGCAATTTATGATGTAAAGAAAGCCATTCAATTTATCAAATCAAATGCTGAAAGGTTTTATGTAGATTCATCAAGAGTTGCGGTTTTAGGTTGTTCTGCTGGAGGTCAAATTGCTGCATTAGTTGGTACAACAAATAATGATACTTCTTTTGAAGATACTAATGATAAATGTAATGTAAGTTCATCAGTACAGGCAATTATAGATTTAGACGGAGTTTTGGCTTTTATACATCCAAAATCTGCAGAAGGAGAAGTGGCAAGTTTGTGGTTGGGAGGAAATTCAAAAGAAAAACTTGAGACTTGGAAAAATGCATCAGCTCTAACGCATACAGACGAGAATACACCTCCAATTCTATTTATATGCAGTAAGTATGAAAGGTTTCATGCGGGTAGAGACGATATGATAAAAATTTTAGATAAATACAATATTTATAGTCAGGTTGAAACATTTCAAGATGGTCCACATTCCTTTTGGTTATTTCATCCTTGGTTTAATGATACTGTAGAATATATTACCAGATTCCTTGATAAAACTTTTAAATAAAACGGAAAAATGAAAACATTTAAGATACTTTCGGTAATTTTATTATTACTTTTTGTAGCATGCAAAGAACAAAACAAGAGTAGCAACTCAACAACACCTGAAGATTCTTCAATTGCAGACTCTACAACTGTACAAAAAACATATGCAGAAATCTCAATAGCAAAAGGAGGAGAATGGGTTGATGGCCCCAGAGATCATAAAGAATATAATGGGACAACGTCTTTTAAAAACATTAATGAATTGAAAGTGCCAGACAATCACACAGATCATTCATGGTATATTCGGTATGAAGGGCCAGGCTGGGAAAGTAACAAAGTAGGTTATAGGTTGTATTTGGATTGGAGAAATGCCATTGATATTTTTGGGAAAAAAGTAGATACAATGGTACTGTCAAAAGTTGGACAAGATGGTTTTGATTCTTATCATGAACCAGAACCTTGGGGACAAGACATCCTGAAGGTTGGTAATGGTTTAGGTATTGGCTCCATAGGTAGATTGGTTGATAATAAAGTACTTCATTTTAAAGAAGTAGATTCAACTTTTGCTTCAATAGAAAACAATGCAGATAAATCTGTGGTGACAGTTGATTATAAAGGTTGGAAAACTGGAAAAGATAAAATAGATTTAAAATCTAAACTATCCATTACTCCAGATAAAAGATACACAAAACACACCATACAGTCATCTAAAGAAACTACCGGTATATCCACAGGAATTGTAGACCATGATGTTGAGTATTTTACAAAAGAGAGCACAAATAAAGAATGGGCATACATTGCAACCTATGGTGAGCAAACATTAGTGCCAGATGATTTAGGAATGGCTATTATTTATGAAACTGAAACAGTTTCAAATGTTATTGATGGCGAATTTGATTATTTATTGGAATTCAAACCAACTACAAATCCAATTTCATTTTACTTTTTAGGAGCTTGGGAACAAGAACTGAATGGTATAAAAACTAAAGATGAATTTTTAAAGTATTTAGATAGTTTGCTTACGGAATTAAATTCAAACAATACACTATAATGAAAAATCTAATCAATACTTTTCTTGTAATAATATTTCTGATTGGTTTCCAGATTATACAAGCACAAGAAAAAACTTATACCATAGAAAACTGTGTCAACACATTTTCTAAAGATGAAGCCACACCAACAAAAGTTGGATATCAATATTGGTTTGCAGACAAAGATTTTTTGGATGGTCGCACACTTAAAATGAGTGTTGTTGAACCTCACAAATCAACACATGCGCCTCATCAACACCCTGAAGATGAATTCTTTTTTATTCTGGAAGGTACAGCAGAATTCTATTTGGATGGAAAAACAACTGTAGTTGGGAAGTATACCAGCTTATATTGTCCTCCAAATTCAATGCATGGTATAAGTAATGTTGGAGATACAGAGCTAAAGTACCTTGTAATTAAAAAATATTTAAAAAATTAAATACTATGAATTTTTATAAAAAGCCATTAATTGTTTTAACAGGCCTTTGCTTGGTTTTTGTTATGTCTTTTTCTTGCAAACAAGATAAGAATCAAGCAAAAGAAGAAACTCAAAAACAGCAAATGGAAATTCCAGATACTCTAAAATGGTCAGAGCGTATGGCTTTATCTGAAATTAAACGCTTTCCAGACCCAACGTTATTAGATTTTAGAGACAAACCAAAATGGAGTTATACCAATGGATTAGTCCTGCAAGCCATGTCTAAAGTTTATGAACAAACAAATAATGAAAAGTTATACGATTACATCTATGATTATGCCAACCGTATGATTAATGAAGATGGAACTATAGAGACCTATAAACTCTCAAACTACAATCTAGATATGATAAAATCTGGAGATGCTATTTATTACATATACAACAAGAAACAAGAACCACGATTTAAAAAAGTAATGGATACACTTCACAAGCAATTGGAAGGACAACCTACAACATCAGAAGGTGGTTATTGGCACAAAAAAGTATACCCTTATCAAATGTGGTTGGATGGTGTATATATGGCAGAACCTTTTCATACCAAATATGCCAAAACCTACATGAATGATGATGAAGCAAATAAGGTTTATGATAAAATAGTATTGCAATTCGATTTAATCGAAAAATACAGTAGAGACCCAGAAACAGGATTGTATTACCATGGTTGGGATGAAAGCAGAGAACAAAAATGGGCTGATAACGAAACAGGTCTATCACAAAATTTTTGGTCTCGTGGGATGGGTTGGTATGGCATGGCTTTGGTAGATGTACTAGACTATTTGCCTGAAAACCATGAAGGACATGCTAGAATCATCAAGTATTTGAATCAGTATGCCGAAGCTATTGTAAACTATCAAGATGGAAAAACTGGCACATGGTATCAGGTACTTAATTTGCAAGATAAAGAAGGGAATTATCTTGAAGCAACTGGGACAAGTATGTTTACTTATACGTTGGCAAAAGGTGTTAACAAAGGCTATTTGCCTAATACCTATTTAGAAAACGCCAACAAAGCCTTTCAAGGTATTTTAGATACATTTATTACCGTTGAAGACAATGGATTGGTTAATCTAAATCAATGTTGTTCTGTTGCAGGTTTAGGAGGCAACCCTTACAGAGATGGCACTTTTGAATATTACATTGGCGAAAAAATTAGAGCTAATGACCCTAAAGGTACTGGACCATTTATAATGGCAGCAATTGAATTAGATAAGTAAAAAAATATAAATTGTGGAAAATTCAAGAAGAAAATTTTTAGCATCAATTAGTATGTTGGCAGCGTCAAGTGTTATGCCAATAAGCGCTTTTAATTTCGGATTTTCCAAAAAACTTAAAATTGCACTAGTAGGAACCGGAATTCGTGGCACAAGTTTTTGGGGCAAAAGACTGATTGATGAATATTCAGATATTTTGGAATTTGTTGGATTAAGCGATATTAATATTGGAAGATTACAATATGCTAAAAAATATATAGGAGTTGATTGCAAAACATTTGTGAATTTTGATGAAATGCTGGATACCACTAAACCAGATTTGGTTATTGTTACTACACTAGATGCAACACACCATGAATTTATTATTAAAGGATTAAAATTTGGTTGTGATGTACTCACAGAAAAACCGTTAACAACGGATGAACATAAAGCCCAAGAAATTCTTAATGCAGAAAGAGAATCTGGCAAAAACCTTATAGTAGGATTTAATTATCGATGGAGTCCTTATGCCACAAAAATTAAACAATTATTAACTGAAGGAACAATAGGGCAAGTTACTTCTGTAGATTTCCATTGGTATTTAAACACCTATCACGGCGCATCATACTTTAGAAGGTGGCATGGAGAAATGAACAAAAGTGGATCGCTTTGGGTGCATAAATCAACGCATCATTTTGACTTGTTGAATTGGTGGTTAGATTCCGACCCTAGTGAAGTATTCGCCTATGGAGATTTAGAACATTATGGACATAATGGACCATTTAGAGGGAATAATTGTAGAAATTGTGAGCATAAAAATAAATGCGAATTCCATTTTGATATCACAAAGAATGAGCGATTAATGGATTTATATGTTGCCAACGAAAAGCACGATGGATACATAAGGGATAATTGCCTTTTTAGAGAAGATATAGATATTTATGATAAAATGTCTGCACAAATAAAATATGCTAACAATACTATTGTAAACTATTCATTAACGACGTATTCTCCGTTTGAAGGTTGGAGAATTGCCTTCAATGGCACCAAAGGCAGAATAGAAGCATCTTTAGATATTCCTTACAATGAAAACATTAATATGAGCCAGGCAGAAATGCACGCTAAAGAAATGGAGCAGAACGCTCTGGGAAATGCCAAACAAGAATCTATTATAGTTCATAAAATTTGGAATGATTTTGAAACCGTTTCAGTTACGATGGAAAAAACTGGTCATGGAGGAGGAGATAAACGCTTACAGGAAAAAATATTCATTACACCTAATACTGATGACCCTTTTGAAAGAGCCGCAGGTATTAGAGATGGAGTCATGTCTGTATTGATTGGAATTGGAGCCAGAAGAAGTATAGAATCAGGAAATCCAATTAAAATTTCAAACTTAACTGATCTTAAACCAATGGCTAAAAGAATAAAAGTATAATGAGGCTTATTATATTAATATTATTATTCAATTTAACAATAGTTTTTGCACAACAAACAAATACTGTATCAAAGGTTTGGGTTTCAGATAATGGAGATGGCACTTACACTAATCCTATTTTACATGCAGATTATTCAGATCCAGATGTAGTAAGAGTAGGAGAGGATTATTATATGACAGCCTCTTCATTCACTTGTTCGCCTAGTTTGCCAATATTGCATTCTAAAGATTTAGTGAATTGGGAATTGGTTAATTATGCACTTCCAAAACAAATTCCATTAGATGTATTTGATAAACCACAACATGGTAACGGCGTTTGGGCACCATGTATTAGATACTATAATGAGGAATACTACATTTACTACCCTGATCCAGATTTTGGTATTTATATGAATAAAACCAAAAACCCAAAAGGAACTTGGTCAGAACCTGTTTTGGTAAAAGGAGGAAAAGGATTAATTGACCCAACACCACTTTGGGACGATGATGGTAAAGCATATTTAGCATATGCCTATGCAGGAAGTCGTGCAGGCATTAAAAGTTTGTTGGTAATTACTACAATGAATCCTGAAGGAACCAAAACCAATGATGATGAAGTAATGATTATTGATGGCCACAAAAACGAATCAACTATCGAAGGCCCAAAGTTTTACAAACGTAATGGTTATTATTACATTTTTGCACCAGCTGGAGGTGTGTCAACAGGTTGGCAAACTATTTTAAGGTCAAAATTAATTTATGGTCCTTATGAAACCAAAAAAGTATTACATCAAGGCAATACTAATATTAATGGCCCACATCAAGGTGCTTGGGTTGATACAGTAACTGGAGAAGATTGGTTTATTCATTTTCAAGATAAAGATGCTTATGGTCGTATTGTTCATATGCAACCTATGTCTTGGAAAAATGATTGGCCAGTTATTGGTGTAGATCAAAACAATGACGGAATTGGAGAACCTGTAGCAACATATAAAAAACCAAATGTTGGTAAAACATATTCAATTGTAACACCACCTGATTCTGATGAGTTTAGCGAACCCAAATTAGGTTTGCAATGGCAATGGCATGCAAATCCTGAAGTCTATTATGGCTTTCCAACATCAATGGGACATTTTACCATGTATTGTAGACCAATACCAGAAGATGCAGTAAACTTACATCCTGTACCAAATTTGTTGTTACAAAAATTTCCTTCAGAAGAATTTACCGCAACCACAAAAATGACTTTTAATGCTCGTCATGATGATGAAGAAACAGGATTATTAATCATGGGATTAGACTATAGCTATCTTCGCGTTAAACAACAAGACGGTAAATTGTTTCTATCTCAAGTAATTTGCAAAGATGCAGATAAAAACGGCAAAGAAATTGATACAGGTTCTGTTCGGTTAAAGAGCAACACATTTTATTTAAGAGTTTCTGTGAGTAAAGATGGAATATGTGAGTTCTTTTATAGTGAAGATAATAAACTATTTACTTCAATTGGAACAGAATTTAGAGCTAGAGAAGGAAAATGGATTGGTGCAAAAATCGGGTTTTTAGCATTAAGGGAAGGTGTTATAAATGATTCAGGAAGTGTGGATATTGACTGGATTAGATTTAATAAATAAAAACATTTAGAATGAAGATATTAAAAAGAATTTTTCTAACGTTTTTTATTGTTTACGGAACAAGTACAACTTTAAGTGCCCAAATTCTTGACAAGTCATGGGGAAGAGTTGTCCATACAGATGATGACTCATGGTTTGCTACAGAAGAGGCAAAACAAGTTGCAGAAAATGTTCTGCTATATCAACGAGACATAGGCGGATGGCCAAAAAATATAGCTATGCATAAGCCATTGTCTGAAACTGAAAAGCAAGAGTTATTAGATTTAAAATCATCAACAAAAGGATGTACAACAGATAATGGCGCCACGACTTTAGAAATGCTTTTTCTGTCGAGAATGTATAAGCATCAACCCAATTCAAAATACAGAGACGCTTTTCTTTTAGGATTAGATTACATTTTGGAAGCACAATACGAAAACGGAGGATGGCCACAATTTTATCCTTTAAGAAAAGGTTATTATTCTCATATTACATACAATGATAATTCCATGGTCAATATTTTAAATATTCTAAAGGAATTAAAAGATGATACAGGCTACTTTTCAATTAAACCTCCTCAAGAAACCATTGAAAAGATTAAAATTGCTTTTGATAAAGGAATAGATTGTATTTTAAAAACCCAATACATCCAAAATGGAGTTTTAACCAGTTGGTGTGCACAACATGATGAGAACACGCTATTGCCTGCAAAAGCACGCGCTTACGAATTGCCTTCGTTAAGCGGTAAAGAATCTGCTAAAATAGTATTGCTTTTAATGGAGATTGATAACCCTTCAAAAGAGGTTATAAATGCTGTTAATAGTGCAGTAGCTTGGTTTGAAAAAGTTAAAATTTCTGGAATAAAAGTAGAGAAAACATATAATGATAAAGGCAAAACAGTAAATAAGAAAGTTATAAAAGATGAAACTGCACCACCGCTTTGGGCACGTTTTATGGAGCTTGATGATAATAGACCTTTTTTCTGCGATCGTGACGGAATAAAAAAATACGCTTTAGATGAAATTGGGGAAGAACGCAGAAATGGCTATGCCTGGTATACGAATGAACCTAAAGAAGTGTTTAAAAAGTATGAGAGATGGTCAAAAAAGTATAATCTAAAAAAAAACTCTAATTCTGAAGACGTAAAACCCAAAGACCCTTATAATGTTATTGTTTCAAAAGATGGTAGTGGTGATTATACAAGTATTCAAGAGGCTATAAACGGAGCAAAATCATTCCCTTATGAACGGGTAAACATAAATATTAAAAATGGAGTGTACTATGAGAAAATTAAAGTTCATGAATGGAACACAAACATTTCATTAATTGGAGAGAGTAAAGAAAAGACAATCATAACGTATGACGACTACTTTGGTAAAATGAATATGGGAAGGAATAGTACGTTTTACACCTACACTTTATTAGTAGAGGCAGATGATTTCTATGCCACCAATTTGACCATTCAAAACACATCTGGTGAAGTTGGTCAGGCTGTTGCACTATCAGTATTTTCAGATAAAGTCTACATAAATAATTGCAACATTTTGGGAAATCAAGATACGCTTTATGCCTCTGGAAAAGGGCGACAATATTTTAAAGATTGTTATATTGAAGGTACAACAGATTTTATATTTGGAAATGCTACGGCACTTTTTGAAAATTGTCAAATCCATAGTAAAAAGAATTCCTATATAACAGCAGCATCTACACCAGAAGATTCAGAATTTGGTTATGTGTTTAAAGATTGCAATCTAACAGCAGATGAAGATGTTATTGAAGTCTATTTAGGAAGACCATGGAGAATTTATGCTAAAACCGTTTTTATGAACTGCCAAATGGAGAAACATATTTTACCAGTAGGCTGGCATAATTGGTCAAAACCTGAAGCTGAAAAGACAACATTTTATGCTGAGTTTCAAAATAGAGGTGAAGGATTTCAACCTCAAGAAAGAGCATCATGGTCTTATCAGCTTGACACGGACGAAGTTGAAAAATATACAATAAAAAATATTTTAGGAGAAAATAATGAGAATTCAAAACCAGAATGGTATGAAGCTTTTTAACAGCTTATTTTTTTTAATTCTTATTCTGTTATTAGGTTGTAAAGAAGCCAAAGAAGAACAGCAAGAAGTGAAACAGATAACCATATACACTATTGGTGATTCTACAATGGCGAATAAACCTAATCCAGATGAAAACCCAGAAAGAGGATGGTGCCAAATGATTCCACAATTTTTTAATGACAATGTCAGTATAGAAAATCATGCCGTTAATGGTAGAAGCACGAGAAGTTTTATAAATGAAGGTCGCTGGGATTCTATTTATAGCAAGCTCAACAAAGGAGACTATGTGTTTATTCAATTTGGACATAATGACCAAAAGGTAAATGACCCAAAGCGTTATACAAATCCTCATACATCATATCGTCATAATTTGATACGTTTTGTAAATGAAACTCGGGAAAGAGGTGCACATCCTGTTTTATTTTCTTCTATTGTAAGAAGAAACTTTAACGAAGTAGGAACTTTGGTTGACACACATGGAGAATATCCAACAGAAACACGTTTGGTTGCTCAAGAGTTGGAAGTCCCATTTATTGATTTACAATATTTAACCGAACTCATGGAAGAGGAATATGGTATTGAAGGTTCTAAAAATTTGCACTTGCATTACGAAGCTGGTGAAATTCCATATTATCCTGATGGAAAAACTGACGACACTCACTTATCAGTTTTAGGTGCTAATAATGTTGCCAAACTCGCTATAGAAGAATTAGAAAATAAAGTAGAAAGCTTGAGAGTATTTATAAAAAAATGAAATTGATGATTAATTATAAAATGATTATGACATTGAAGTTAAGAGGAGCGTTAGTTTTTTTAATCTGTTTGTTTTCTATAGGAAATATAAATTCTCAAGACAAAATAATCACGTTATGGCCAAACAAAATACCAAACAGCATATCTAATAATGAATATGCTGAAAAAGAAGTTTTCCAAGACAGTCAATTGACACGAACATCAAAAGTATCTACACCAACGTTATCACTTTTTTTACCTAACAAAGATATATCAAATGGAACAGCTGTAGTGATTTGTCCAGGTGGAGGTTATTCGCATTTAGCCTTGGATAAAGAAGGTTTTAAAGTTGCCAAATGGTTAAATACAATAGGTGTAACAGCTTTTGTTTTAAAATACAGATTGCCAAGTGATGAGATTATGGAAAATAAAACCATTGGACCATTGCAAGATGCTCAAGAATCAATTAGAATGGTAAGGCGAAATGCCAAGAAGTGGAATATAGATCCAGAAAAAATAGGAATCATGGGGTTTTCTGCTGGCGGACATTTGGCTTCAACGTTGTCAACACATTATCTGGATGAGGTTTATGGTCACGACAACATAAGTGCTAAACCTGATTTTTCCATTTTAATTTATCCTGTTATCTCAATGGAAGACAACATTACTCATCAAGGGTCTAAAACTAATTTATTGGGAGAAGAACCATCCGAAAATTTAATTAAACTCTACTCGAATGAACAAAAGGTAGATTCATTAACATCTCCAACTTTTTTGGTTCACGCTACAGACGACAAATCTGTTCTGGTTGAGAACAGTATAAAGTATTATATGGCATTAAAAAATAACAATGTTTTGGCAGAAATGCATATTTACGAAATTGGAGGACATGGGTTTGGGTTAGGAAGTAACGGTACCAACGAATATTGGACAAAAGACTGTGAGAATTGGCTAAAACTCCATAACTTTTAATTTTAATAATCCTTAATTTACTAATAGACAGATAAACAATATGTTATGTAAGTAAAATGGTCTTTATTCTTTAGAGTAAATCATTTTTCAATTCAACGTATTGTAATAAAAATCTTGCCTAAAATAAAAATTTTAAAAAAAACATACACTTTATCGAAAAAAATTGCATTTCATCGGATAATTTATATATATTTGTCTATTGATTAAATGAAGTTGCCCCCAAATTTTTTCAGATATGATAAAAATTACAAGACTTAACCTTCTTAGCATTGTATTTTTAATAGGTTTTCTGTTTGTCAATTTTATTTGCCAAGCTCAAAGTAGTATTCAGGTTGAAATCGTTGGAGGGGCTATAGTATACGAATATGATAATATTAGTATAACTGCTGGTAATGCACTTGCTTTTAGAATTACCAACACAGGAGGGCAAGGCAACTGTTCAAACCTTAAAGTTGAAGATATTACACTAGATCCTTCAACAGGCTTCTTACTCGAACATGAAAACTTGCCTAAGAACATAAAGCCCGAGACATGTAAAAATGGTAATAAGTATGTTGATTTTACAATAACTAATATTAGTGGTAACTGTAGTACTTTTACAGAAGTTACCATAGAGTTAAATGGCAATAACGGGGATTTTACATTCACATTTTCGTTGTCTGGTGAACCCGAAATAAATGTTTTGGGTGGATCTCCTTATGCAGATATTGTGAATGGGTCTACAACTACATCTTCAACCAACGGAACATATTTTGGTGTGGTTGATCAGGGAAATTCTGTAACGCGAAACTATATAATAACCAGTACTGGTAGCTGTTCGCTTGATGTTACTTCAATAACTAGCTCATTGAGTGATTACACTATTGGATCCTATGTTATTTTACCAGATTATAGTCCAGCAACGCTCCCTCAAAGTATTGATCCTGGTTATTACATTGTTTTTAGTGTTACATTTTTAGCACCTGCTTCAACGGGAACTTATACATCAACCATTAGTATAGCAAATACAGATAATACAACTTTTACATTTGATGTAAGTGCAGAAATTTTTGATTTTAATATTCCAGGTCCTGGAGGTATCACTGCAGACTTTAGACTTTGGTTAAAATCTACAAGGGGCATTACAAAAGATGGTAGTTCAAAAGTTTCTCAATGGAAGGATATAGGGACAAACGGAAAAGACGCTACTCAGCCAGTAGCAGATAATCAACCAACGTATTTGGACGACCCAGATTACAATATCAATTTCAATCCGGTAGTGAAATTTGAAAATGATGGTGGTAGTACAGAACAATATATGTATAACAGCGTTAATGGCTTTTATAGCCAAGACATGTTTATTGTCATGATACCTGATGCAACCATGACAAGCTCCTCTTCAAGGAATACCATTTTTGCGGGCATTTCCATTGGGCTTTCAGGAGATATAACAGGTGTAGGTTTTGGAGATTATTCTTCAGAATTTACAAATGAAACATTGTCTTATAATCAGAACACAGAATTAATTTACAATGGAGAAGCAGAATTAAATTCATCTTATTCCAATGCTGGAATCATTAATGTAAGAAACAATGGCTATATATTACCAACAGGACAAGACATACTTTATAATTCAAACCTTTTAACAACTTCATCTGTTAACGACATTGTATATCTGAATGTGGGTTATACAGATGCTTTACCACCTTTCACAGTACATGGAACGGAATATTGGATTGGTAGAAATTATGACATACAAGGAAGTTTGAACGGTAGAGTTGCCGAAATTTTTACATTTGCCGAACGTGTTAGCAATGCAGATAGACAAAAAATTGAATCATATTTGGCTATAAAGTATGGTATTACACTTGGATCATCAACCGAAGCAGAAAAAGATTACGTCAATTCATTTGATACTACCATTTGGGATATCTCTGCAAATTCTGGCTATAATTACCATGTAACAGGAATAGGGAGAGACTCAATATCTGATTTAAACCAAAAGCAATCAAAAACCATCAATATGCTCAATGAAGTAACTATTGGGTTGAACGGGATTTTTAGCACCAACAATACCAATGTAAATGAATTTAACAAGGATGGTGACTTTTTAGTTTGGGGAACAAACAATGCTTCTTATACAGGTTCTAGCACTAATGCGATAACAATAGCTTCAGGAATAACAACCTCTTTAACAAGAATAGATCGACAGTGGAAAATCGTAGAATCTGTTGAAGACATTAATGGTGATGTGGAAAATGTTTATGTGTCGATTCCTTCAGCTGTTTTTAGTAGTTTTTCTTTGGGAGCAGATGAAGAGTATGCTTTAATTGTGGCAGATAATGATGCGTTCAGTAATTCTGATATCATAGATGTTATTCCTTTAAAATCTGATGGAGGCGGAAACTTACAAACATGGTATGATTTTGATGGTACTAAATATTTTACGTTTGGAAAAGTTTCAAAATTGACTGAAGACCATTCGGTAAACTTTGCTTCTGGGGATTATATGGTTGGAGAATACGCATTAAATCTTAACATCAATTCCTTTACGATTTCGGCTTGGGTTAAAAGTGCATCCAATGCAAGTACTAGAACGGTTATGGCCAAAGGGAGCAAATTACAGGCCAGATTAAATGCTTCCGATCAAGTTGAAATCCTGATGGATGACGAGGTTACACCAAGGTTTACTTCAACCATGGCTTTGAATGATAACAAATGGCATCAAATAACCTTTGTCTATAATAGTGGAACCATATTTTTATATATCGATGGCGTATTGGATAAATCGGAACAAAATATTGTTGCTCCTTCACCCAATTACAATCATTATTCGGTAGGCGCTTTGTTTATAGATAAGGACAATATTATCAACCCTTTTTTAGGACAGATAGATGAGGTTTATATATGGGACCAAGGTTTGACAGAAGATCAGGTGAGATATCTTATGAATCAGGAAATAGAGCGATTTGATAACAGTGGAACGGATTATGTCAATGGAAAAACACTTCCGGAAGCTGCCTCTAGTAATGAAATTGCAACCATTCCTTGGAGCACTTTGAGGGCTTATTACGATTTTAATTCGTTTTATGGATCAACAGTTGAAGGTCTTGCAGATAACAAAAATTTCTTAAGGATAAAATATTTAAATAAAAATAAAACTATCATTGGAAACCAAACAATGCCAGTACCTTATATCTCGGCCGCTAATGGTAGTTGGGATGATACATCTACTTGGGTTAATGGTTCTGACATTATGTTGCCAAATACCATGAGTTTGGATGGTGAGACATATATTGACTGGAACATTGTTGAAACATCACACAATATTAATTCTGGAAACAGAGATATTATTGTTTTAGGCATGAAAAATAATTCAGGAACAATAACCATAGCAGATCCTATTGAAACTCAAGATGAGACAAACTCTGGTCAAGGGCTTACTGTTACGCACTATTTAGAGATAGATGGTGTTATTAATTTGGTGGGTGAATCTCAATTGGTGCAAACCGATGGAAGCATTTTAGATACTGATAGCGGCGGACACATTACAAGAGATCAACAGGGCACGGCAAATAGCTTTAATTATAATTATTGGTCGTCTTCTGTAGGTCCTATTGGAGGTAATACTTCAACACGAGGGACTGGTATTTCAAGTTCCAATGTAAACCATTCTATTTCAGGAATTCTTTTTGATGGAACCAATACGTCGTCATACCAGTCTATTAATTTTTCGGCATCACATTCGGCGGCCGATTCAGGCTCTCCTTCAAGCCCAATAACTTTAAGTACTTACTGGTTGTACACCTTTTATGGCCCCGCAGATGATTATAGTGCTTGGGCACCAATTAATGAGATTTCCTCTTTAGCAGCAGGAGAAGGCTATACAATGAAGGGAACTTCTGGTTCGGTTGCATTGAATACAAATCAAAATTATGTATTTAAGGGTTTGCCAAATAATGGGGACATAACACTCGCTCTAGATAATTCTTCAGGAGATGTTAATAGATTAATAGGTAATCCATATCCTTCGGCCATTAGTGCTACCGATTTTATTTTAGATAATTTGAGCATAGCTGATGGAGGGAATAATACTAACGGAACTGTATTTAATGGAGCCATTTATTTTTGGGACCATTTTGGAAAGCAAGATTCTCATGTTTTAAGCGAATATGTCGGAGGTTATGCCACAAGAAATCTTACGGGAGGCGTGGCTGCAATTTCAAATGACAGCCGCATAAACAATACTTCCGATGGAGGCAATCCTGCTGTTGGGACTAAAGTTCCCGGACAATATATTGCAGTTAATCAAGGTTTCTTTGTTTCAACGGCATTGGACGGCTTTGATAATGACAATGGCGATCCATTAGTAACTGTTGATGGAGGAAATATTGTTTTTAAAAACAGTCAGCGTGCCTTTGCAACAGAAGTGGCAGATACCATTTCGGTGTTTATGAGACCCTCCAATAACAAACAAAAAAGAATTTATGTAAGCAATAATAAGCAGGTAAACAAGAACCCAATTTTGCGTTTCATTTACGATTCACCAGAAGGATTACATAGGCAAATAGCTCTTGGCTTGTCTGAAAAAGCCTCGCTTGGTTTTGATTTAGGTTATGATGCTTTCATTGCAGATATTAATGAAGAAGACATGTATTGGACTATTGGAGAAGAAAAATTTGTAATTCAAGGTATTGACAAGTTTGGTAAGAACCTAGAACTGCCTTTAGGCTTGATTATAAAAAATGGAGGTTTAGCACGTATTAAACTTGACACTATTGAAAATTTTGACCAAAATCCAGACCTTTATATTAAAGATACTAGCACAGGAGAAATACACAAAATAAATAGTGAACCATTTGAAATTTATTTAGAATCAGGAGTCTATAATGATAGATTCAAACTTGTATTTCGTCCGTCAAACATCAGAAGCTTACCTGACAATAAAGTTAATTTACTCAATCGGTTTATTTCATATTATGATTCTGCAAACTCTGAATTGAATATTATTATTGATGAAGAAATTAATGCTTCAGAAGTTATACTGTTTAATTTAATGGGAGAGAAAATAAAATCTTCTAAAGTTACTTCACATAAAAGTACAATGCATGTAAATGTTGATGTTGGAATTTATATTGTAAAGTTGAAAACACAAAATGGGCCATTGAGTAAAAAAATAATCATTGAATAGATTGTGCTCTTTATTTTTTCAGATCATGTTATGATATGGATATATCAAATTATATAGAATTTGACCCCAATAAATTAGTTATCGAACTCCATATCAAAATTAGGTAATCACACTGATAATGGTGGTTGCAGAGAATAAAAAAGCGGGAAAAACCAATAATAAAACTGATTATTCCCGCCATGTACTCAAGGTGGGAATC
>DATGBV010000305.1:0-16929 GCA_035312485.1 Flavobacteriaceae bacterium
CTATAAAAGTAATTCCTTTTAAGGACAAAAAATCAAATCGTTTTTTTGTATCTAAATAATGAGAGTTTCCACCATCAATAATAATATCGCCTTCAGATAAATATAGTAAAAGTTGGTCAATCACAATATCAATGACTTCACCAGCTTTAATCATTAAAAAAACTGTTCTTGGTACTTCTAAAGAATCTACAAACTCTTTAATATCTGTAAACCCTTTTATGTTTTTAAAAGATTTATTGGTTTCTAAAAACTCTTGAACCACATGTTCTTCTCCTTGGGACTTTCGGTTATAGACTGAAGTCATGAACCCCTTTTCAGCTACATTTAAACTGATGCTCTTTCCCATAACTCCAAGACCAATAAGGCCGAAAACAGATTTATTCATTGAAATTTAAATTTAACAGAATTTCTTTTATAATTTCATTTTCAGATTGTTCTATATTAATATGCAATCCATAGTCAGGCTCTTCCAAGGTTTCAAATTGAGACACTAATAAATCAGATTTCATATAATGATTTTGCCTTTGCTCTAATCTTGATTTTATGAGTTCAAAAGAACCTTTAAGATAGACCCATTGAATATTATTCGTGTTTGAAGATAATAATTTCCGATAAGATTCTTTTAATGCCGAGCAAGCTAAAATGGCTCCTCCTGTTTTTTCCCATTTCTTAACTTTTGAAGCTAAAGTATTTAACCAAGGTAATCTATCGGCATCTGTTAATGATGCATTGGATTTCATTTTAATAATATTTTCTTCCGAATGAAAATCATCAGCATCATAAAATGGAAGTTTTGTTTTCTTGGATAAGAGCTTACCAATAGTTGTTTTACCACATCCGCTAACACCTATTATAATAATTACATGCATTTAATCTTGATTTCCAAAAAAAGTACTCTTCACCCCTTTTACACCAGGAACCGCTTTAAATAATGATCCTGCATCTGGATATTTTTCAATTTCTTCTGGAGTCATGTCAATACTTGCAGATGTAATATATAATGTATCAAGATCTTTTCCTCCAAAGGCGCAAGATGTAATATTATGTGCGGGAACTTCAATTTTTTTAACTATTTCTCCTGTAGTTGGATCAAAACAAATTACAGCATTGCCATTCCACATACCAACCCAAAGCATATCGTTTTCATCTATTGCCATACCATCAGGAAAACCTAAAGAATCATTTATTGTTATTGCTACTCTTTCATTAGAGATTTTACCGGTTGTATCATCATAATCAAAAGCTGAAATTTTTGACGTTGGAGTATCTATATAATACATGGTCTTTTTGTCTTTACTCCAAACAATACCATTGGAAATAGTCACACTATCTTTTTTGAGCTCTGCATTGCCAGCTTCATCTACCATATACAAATTGGCATCGTATTGATTTTGATCAAAGCCCATAGAACCAACCCAAAGTCTTCCAGAAGGGTCACATTTACCATCATTAAACCTGTTGCTTGGAATGTCTGCTTCTATATCAGAAAGTAAATTTGTCTCACCAGAAGTTAAATTCAAAATATAAATACCATCTTCTAAAGCCACAACGGCTTCATTTTCATTTTTTGGAACAACCGTTCCTATTCTGGATGGTGTTGAAAGTGTACGATTTGATTTGGTTTTTGGACTATAAATATGAAGTGCTTTGCTTTCTATATCTATCCAATATAATTCCTGTGTTTTATGATTCCAGAAAGCACCTTCACCCAGCTGTGCATTTGTTTTATATTCTAAAACTGCCAAGTTTTCCATTTTGCTTTCAACTTTAGTTTCTGGCTTCTTTGGTTCTTTCTTACATGAAATGACCAAGACTATAATAATGAATAAATAGGAGGATTTTACTGCATGCATATTTTAGATGGTTTTATTTTTTAAAATTACAATTATTATGCTTTATCTTTTATACAATAATATCAATATTGACAATGATTTCGTCAATATTATTGTTCAACAACCTTTAATATTAGTTTTCCTATTTTATCTCCTGTAAACAAGCGTTTAAAAGTGTCATAAAAGTTTTCTATACCTTCGTAAATATCTTCCTTACTTTTTAGCTTACCTTCCTTTATCCATTGGCTCATTTCTATTGCTGCCTTTCCGTAATCTTTGGCATAATCAAAGACCACCATGCCTTGCATAGTGGCTCTGTTTACTAATAAAGACATATAATTACTTGGTCCTTTCATTTTGGAAGTACTATTGTACTGTGAAATTGCACCACAAATCACTATTCTGGCATGCATGCGCAATATTGCCAAAGCGTATTCTAAAATCTCTCCTCCTACATTATCAAAATAAACATCAATACCGTTTGGACATTTAGCTTTTAACTCTTTAATAACATTTTCCGATTTGTAATCTATAGCTTCATCAAAACCTAACTCGTCTATTAAATATTGGCATTTATCCTTTCCACCTGCTATACCAACAACTGTACACCCTTTAATTTTGGCTATTTGCCCAACAACACTTCCAACAGCACCAGCTGCTCCAGAAACTAAAACTATATCACCTGATTTAATTTTACCAACCTCAAGAATTCCAAAATAAGCTGTCATTCCTGTCATTCCTAAAGTGCTTAAATACATTGGCATTGGCGCAATGGTATCATCTACTTTATGCCAATTATCTCCATTGGTAACACAATACTGCTGGACACCACCAAAACCAGTGACACAATCGCCTACTTTAAACTTACTGCTATTCCTTGCTTCTATAACCTTACCAATGCATCCAGCACGCATAACATCACCAACTTTAATAGGTTCTATGTAAGATTTATTGGTATTCATCCAACCTCTCATAGCAGGATCTAATGAAACATAATGATTTTGAACTAGAAATTCTCCATCTTGTAATTGAGGAATTTGATTTTTTTCCAATCTCCAAATATTGGGTTCAGGAAATCCAACAGGACGCTTTACAAATATTAATTGTTTGTTCATTTCTATTTTTTATGAATACACTCTAAAATAAGAAAAATGATTACAAACAAAGTAGAAGATGTTTATATTTTCTTTACTCTTACGGCATTCATTCCTTTCAAACCTTTTTCAAGTTCAAAAGAAACTTTGTCATTTTCTATGATTTCGTCAATTAGGCCACTAACATGTACGAAGTGTTTTTCATTGCTTTCAGAATCAATGATAAACCCAAAGCCTTTTGAGGTATCAAAAAAGTTGACTTTTCCAGTTCTTACCGAATCAAATTCTTCTTGCTCACTATCTTCTTTTTTCGGGATACCAATTTCGATGCTTTCAGCATCAACTTTAACCTTCATGTTGGGATCAGGAGGTGTGTCAGTCAAGTTTCCATTGTAGTCTACATATGCAAACTGAATGCCTTTATTTTTTTGATTTTCAGCTTTTCGTGCTTCTTTTTTCTTTTTCTTGTCTTCGCGTTTTTTTAACCTTTTCTTTTCTTTTTCGCTTTTACTAAATGTTTGTTGAGATTTTGCCATTCGTTAAATTAAAGTTTACAATTTTTTTATAGATAAGAAATAATGTAAAATCAAACGAATTTTTGAAAAAAAAGATGAATCAAATATTAATCTAACAAGTACAAATATGTCTTAAATATTGCATAAAGATAAGATTTAGAATTTTAATGAAATAATATTATATTAAGTCTGGAAATTTTTACCAAAAATATTGTAACAATAATTAATTTTAAACAACTAATTTACAATTACTAATTCAAAACATAATAATGAAATTTACAATCCCAAAAATTTGTTTCACATTACTATTTATTTGTGCAACATCTCAAATTTATGCCCAAGATATTGAAGGTTCTTGGGAAGGAAAATTAGACGTTCAAGGTACAGAAGTCCCTTTGGTATTTGATATTGCTGCTGATGGCGAATCTTTTTCTGCCACAATGGACAGCCCTTCACAAGGTGCTACAGGTATTCCAATGGACGAAGCTACGTTTGTAGAAAATGTACTGACAATTAAATTTAATCAAGCTGGAATTAAATATGTTGGTGAACTAACCGATAATATTTTAAGCGGTACTTTTTATCAGGGAGGAATGGAATTCCCTCTTATATTAAACAAAACGGAGAAGACACTTCCAGGAGATTTATCGTTGCCAACATCTGATGAAGAATTGGAAAAATTGGCTAATTGGGATACAGAAATCTATAAGTATAGTGTTGAAGATTATTTTGCAAAACCAAAAGCACGTTCGTTTAATTTTTCACCGGATGGAACTTATTTATCCTACAGAGAAAAAGATGACAATGCCAAAAACCATGTTTATGTAAAGCATATTGCCACAGGCAAAGTAACAAGGGTTATTGAAGAAAAAGACGAGCTTATTAGAGGTTTTAATTGGGCAAACGATAACCGAATAGTTTATGTAATGGATAAAGGCGGTAATGAAGATTATCATTTATTTGCTGTAAATATTGATGGTAGCAATCAAAAAGAATTGACACCTTTTGATGGTGTAAAGGTGAATATTCTTGAAGGTTTAAAAGAAGATAAAGACCATATGATTATTTCAATGAATCAAAATAACCCACAAATTTTTGAACCTTATAAAATTAATATCGTCACTGGAGCGTTAGAACAACTTTACTCTAACGATGATGCTGCAAACCCAATTATGGGCTATCAATTTGATAAAGACGGTAAACTTCGAGGATTTGGAAGGTTAAGAGATGGTGTAAATATTGATATTTATTATACTTTAGATGGCATTAATTATGAATTAAAAAAAGAATTAAACTGGAAAGATAGTTTTTCCATTGCAAGTTTTAATTATGCTTCAGATAACCCGCATGAAGCTTATGTTGCTTCAAATCTAGATTCAGACAAGGTAAAAATCTATTTGTATGATTTAAAAGAAGATAAAACTATCAAAGAGTTATTTTCAAATGATGATTATGATGTTTCTGGAATCGGATTATCAAGAAATCGAAATTACGAGTTGGATTATTTCTCTTATCAGGGTGATAAAAATATTGTAGTACCTGTAAGCGATTATTTTAAAAAGTTGCACAATATGATTGTTACAAAATTCCCAGGTTATAATTATTCAATTGCAGATAAAACAGACGATGAAAGTAAATATCTCATCTTTTTGCAAAGTGATAAATTATATGGTACCTATTATTCTTATGATGCTACTAGTGATAAATTTGAATTACTCTACGATTTAATGCCTCAATTAAAAGAAGAAGATATGGCCGAGATGAGACCTATAACGTTTAAAAGTAGAGATGGTAAAACTATACATGGTTATATTACCTTGCCAAAAGCAGCATTAGAAGGTAAAAAAGTTCCAGTTATTGTAAATCCACATGGTGGACCACAAGGTATAAGAGATTCTTGGGGATTTAATCCTGAAGCGCAACTTTTTGCTAGTAGAGGTTATGCTACGCTTCAGGTTAATTTCAGAATATCTGGAGGTTACGGAAAAGAATTTCTAACTTCTGGATTTAAACAAATTGGAAGAAAAGCAATGGATGATGTTGAGGATGGTTTACAATATGTTATAGACCAAGGTTGGGTTGATAAAGACAATGTGGCTATTTATGGAGGAAGCCATGGCGGTTATGCTGTATTAAGAGGATTAACTAAAACACCGGATTTATATGCCTGTGGTGTAGATTATGTTGGTGTATCAAATCTATTCACATTTATGGATACAATGCCTGCATATTGGAAACCTATTTTACAAATACTTAAAGAGATTTGGTATGATTCTGATATTCCAGAAGAAAAAGCCATTATGGAAGAAGTTTCCCCTGTTTATCAAATAGATAAAATCAAGAAGCCTTTATTTGTGGTACAAGGTGCTAACGATCCAAGGGTTAATATAGATGAATCTGACCAAATTGTGAAAGCCTTACGTGCTAAAGGATTCGATGTGCCTTATATGGTAAAATATGATGAAGGACATGGTTTTGCTAAAGAAGAAAACTCAATAGCTATGTACAGAGCTATGATGGGTTTTTATGCTAAGCACTTGAAGAAAGAATTCAAACAACCATTAAAAGATTAAACTTTAAAAAAAAAGCCTCTTAAAAAAAGAGGCTTTTTTTATTCAGCAGGTTTACCATGAATTTCTTCATACATCACATCAAAATTCTTTCTAATGTGTGTTCGTAATTTTTTTCTGTAATCTTCTTTAAGCCATTCAATAAAATTGAACGTGCTCTTACAAATGCACTTACTGTAGCGATGTATTCTGTGGTCTATATCATCACCTAACTTTTTTGCTAAATCTAAAGCATCGTAAACATCTTCGCTGTTTTCAATACATATGGTAGCATGATGCCTTATAGACCTGGATAATACAACTTTTGAAGATTCACCATTACGTATAGATTGTGTATAAACCTCATTAATGTCTAAATAAACTTCTTCGGTGTTAGAAAATTCAGCTCTTAATTCATCAGGCATGATATACTTGAAATTGCTCTCAATTTCTTCATCGTTAAGCAAGTTGTCCAAGTAGAAATTAGGAGATTTAAAAATACGTTGCCAGTCTAAATCTGCTCCCCAAGGTCCAAACCTGTGCAGGTTATTTCCTAAATCAATAACCGTAAATGTGTCTTTATCCTTTAATATTCTAGAGCCTCTACCAATCATTTGGTAATATAATGTTAGGGATTTTGTAGCCCTGTTTAAAATAATAGATTCTACTGTGGGTTCATCAAAACCAGTTGTTAAAATACTTACTGAAGTTAAAATAGCATCTGGAGTGTCTTTAAACCACTTCAAGATTTTCCTTCTTTCTTTTTTGGAGTTTGTGTTGTCCAAATGTGCAATTGGATAACCTGCTGCTCTAAAGGTTTCATACACATATTGTGAAGTATGTATACCATTATTAAATATCAATGTCTTTTTACCTTTAGATTGCTCTTCATAAGCATGCATTAACTTACTCAACATATCAAAATTGTTGTATAAATCTTCTGAAGATTTTACAGTATAATCGCCGTTAGCTCCAACAACCAAAGACGTTAACCCAACATTGTAAGAATATATTTCGGCTCTTGCCAAAAAATTATTTTTTATTAAAGACTCTATACTTTCTCCTACAATGAGTTCGTTGTAGTTATCCTTCATAGGGAGTTTTATGTTGGAGCTCAATGGTGTTGCAGTTACACCTAAAATGAAAGATTTTTCAAAAAACTTAAACAGCTTGGTAAACGAATTGTAGTGTGCTTCATCAATGATAACCAACCCAATATTAGAAATATCAAGCTTATCCTCATTTAATCTGTTGTTCAATGTTTCGACCATTGCCACAAAACAACTGTATTGATCCTGATCATCCAGATTAGCCTTGCTGTCTACAACTTTGTTTACAACATTAAATTCTGTGAGCATTCTGGAAGTTTGCTTGCACAGCTCAATACGATGCGTCATAACAAGTACTTTGGTCTCATGATGCTTCAAAAATTGACGTACAATCTCTGAAAAAATAACCGTCTTTCCTCCTCCAGTTGGCAACTGATACAATAAATGATAATCTTCTGGAGCATCTTCAAAGCATTTGAAGATTTTTTCAATAGCTCCATGTTGGTAATTGTAGAGATTCTTACCTACTTTTCTGTCTTCTAACTCTAATGTTGTAATTGATCTACTCATATTTCAAGTTGCAAAAGTACAACCTTAAATGAGTGCTTAAAGAATTTTTATTCACTTTTTACTAACAGGATATTAATTTTTTAGAATACGAATGGAATTTTTTAAGGAAAGAGGTAAAATAGCTTATATCCAATTCTTATTCATTTTAATCATGCCAACAAGTTCTCCTGTTGTTTTAATCTTTAATTTTTTTAAAATATTTCTTCTGTGTGTATTTACAGTGTTAAAACTAATATTCAAGTTGTTAGCAATTTGCCTACTTGATTTACCCAAAATCAACAATCTTATAATATCTCTTTCTCTAATAGTTAAACCATCTGGTAACAATTTTTGAGAAAAGTTATTAAAGTATTTTGTTTCGTATTCGTTATTTTCATTCAACATTTTGGCAGAAGCACAGATATTCAAATTCATATTGGCATTAAGTACAGTATAGTGTGCCAACCCAATGACAGGTTTACCTTCTGTATCAAACTCTAATGGCGTTGTGTTTTGAATGATATTAACATAATTATCTTTGGCATGTTTTAATCTATAATTCCAAGTATAACTCATTTTATGTCTTTCTTTAAAAGGAATCTCTTTCATTGTAAAATTCATCAATGCAGTTAAAGCCTCTAACCAAAGCTGTAGATCATCTGGATGTGTTTTGCTCCAAAAAAACTGCATTCCCTTTTCTTTTAACTCTTTTTGGTCAATACCCAAGCATGCATGCATGTTTTTGCTTATATATTCAAATGAAAGCTTTTGGGTGTTTGTAATGCAAAAGAAAGTGGAACTATAAGGTAAATAAGCATCTAGTTCTATTATCTTTTTAATATGTTTTTCTAGGGAGAGAGAACCGTAAGACTTAAATATTTCAGAATAAGTTTTAAGTATGTCTTTAAAATTCATGCAGTATTTTGGGTTTCAAGCATGAAATATAGCATTAATAATTTATAAGTTCTATTCTTTTATAATCATAATGCTGGCTTTTACACCAGTAGCTAAATTCCATCTGTTTGAAGATATGATGTTTCCAGCATCATCTATGACCTGGAATTCTGCTGTGTTTGGACCAGAGGTTCCTTGATTTAAAGCTTGAAAGTCTATTTTATTAAAGCCCTCAAGTAAATCCAACTTAAAACCTTTATAATCACTTTCCAACAAAATGTTTGGTTTATATACATCGTCATTTACAAAAACTCTTATTCTATCTCCATCAAAATACTCATGGTCTCTATAAACCACTTTTATGTACAATGCTTTAGTAGTAAAATCTCCTAAAAACTGATTGGTTGTATTGCCATATTGTTTGGTTTCCAAATCATCTTTCATTCGTAAATTGTTTTTTAATTGTTTCTGGAACAATTCTGCAGGATTAGCAAACTCTTCATTAAACATTGAAAAATCTTCATTTTCTATTACAATATTAGTATTTGAAGGAACTGATAGACCATTAACCTTATCGTCTTTCTTATTACTAATACCAACGTTATTTAATGGCTTTATATCTAATGACGGATTATCTGCATCTTTTTTTTCCTCCGCAGGAATGGCAGCTGAATTATTTTGACTGTCCAGTTGTGCATGAGCATCAATTAGCATTGTCAAACCTAATATGAAAATAAGTATGTATTTCACACTCAAAAGGATTTCTTATTATAACAATTTGTGGCAAATATATTTAAATATAACTGTTTATAAGTTATGATAATCATAATTAATCAAAAACTGTTCCCTTATGTATTTTATTGTATAATATATTTTAAGAACTGTTAGTCAGCTATTTATAGAACACACTTTGCACCCTACTCCACTCAAAGGTGTTAAAATTTGTTAATTTATTACTTTGTTATACATAGTACTGTAACAAAAATGTTAAATGGTCGTCTATTAGATATAAACAATTAAAATTAAACATTATGAGAACTTTAAACAACAATCAAATTACAAGTACATTGCCAAACAGTAAGAGCTTTGCTTGGAACAGCAAAAGACGTTTTAAATAAAACAAAAATAAATTATCAATCAAAAAACAATCATTATGAGAACTTTAGACAACAATCAAATTACAAGTACATTGCCAAACAGTAAGAGTTATGCATGGAACAGAAAAAGACGTTTCAGATAATTAGAAACAAAAAATTAATCAATTAAAAAACAACAAACATCATGAGAGCATCGTTAAAAATGACAAGAAGTTTAAGTGGTGTTATTAATAACAATGCCTTAAGCAACAGATCAGAAATTTTTAATAGGCACATTGCCGAAAATGAAATTTGGACAGGAATTAAACGATACCTGCATTAATAGCACTAATTTTATCACTAAAAGATCAATATAATTATTGGTCTTTTTTCTTTATACCATAACTTATAGTTACTTTTTTTCTTCCCCATTCTTTAGCTTTTTTTACATCTTCGCCCATATAAATGTCTATTCGCTTTTTCCAACGCCTATGCATCTTATCTTTAACTAAAAAAACTCCATCAAAACCTTCTATCTTAACAGGTGTGTTATGTTTTAAACCAAGTGTCAATAAATCTCTTGAGACTGCAATGTATTTTTTTCCTGGAATTAAACTATCTCCAAATGCTGTTATGGATGGATTTAAACTTGTTTGATATGCTAAAGAGTTAAAGGCTGTAGCTGTGACTTCAATTGTATGCCAAGTGTACTTATCTGAAGCACACCCAATCATTAAAAAAAGTATAACAATAAACTTTATTCTAATGCTTATCATACTAATTAATTTTTACTAAAATACTATTTTAATAATAGTCAACTTTTGTAAACTACTCTTTTTGTATATTGGATGTCTAACTAATCGTATTTATTTATGAAACCTGTTTATGTACTTCTATTCACTTTATTATTCATCTCTTCATGTAAAGAATCATTAGAAACCATGACTGAATCACAACTCATTGAAAAAGCAAAACAAATTCATGAAAATGTTATAACATTAGATACTCATTGCGATATTGATGTCATTTATTTTACAGACTCAATAAATTATTCCCAAAACTTAAAAACTCAAGTCAATTTACCCAAAATGAAAAAAGGAGGACTTGATGTTGCATGGTTTATAGTCTACACAGGACAGGATTCATTAACCGATGAAGGGTTTTCTAAAGCTTATGATAACGCAATTTCAAAATTTGGAGCAATTCACAGATTAACAGAAAAATATGCACCGGAACAAATAGAATTGGCTACAACTTCTGAAGACGTAAGAAGAATTCATGCTTCAGGAAAGTTGGTCGCAATGATTGGTATAGAAAATGGATATCCTATAGGCTTGGATATTAATAGAGTTAAGGAATTTTATGAGTTGGGTGGTCGCTACATGTCTTTAGCACATCAAGGTCATAACCAATTAAGCGATAGTAATAATGGTGAAGAAAATAATGTTTGGTTACACAATGGCTTAAGCGATTTTGGTAAAGAAGTCATTAAAGAAATGAACAAATATGGCATTATGATAGATGTCTCCCATCCATCTAAAGAAGCCATGCGACAAATGTTTGAAATATCCAAAGCTCCAATCATTGCTTCTCATTCTTCCGCAAGAGCTCTAAATGATGTTAGTAGAAATCTAGATGACGAACAATTGGAATGGATGAAACAAAATGGAGGTGTTGTACAAACAGTAGCTTTGGACGAATTTTTGGATAAAAAGAAAAATGATGCCAGAAATGCTAAAATGATGCCGATTAGAATGAAGGTTGCAGATTCTTTAGGTATACCTTGGTATGAAAGCTGGGAGGATATGAAACAGTATTTGAAAGAAACGGAATTACTGGATTACATCTCAAAAAAGAGAGAAATTATTGCAATAGCAGATGATAAAGTCAAAGATCAAGAAGGGTTTCCTCCTGCTGTAAGTCTGTCTGATCTTGTAAACCATATTGATTATATGGTAGAAAAAATTGGAATAGACCACATAGGCATAAGTAGTGATTTTGATGGTGGTGGTGGCATACAAGGTTGGAATGATGCTTCGGAGACCTTTAATGTAACTTTGGAATTGGTAAAACGAGGTTATACCGAGGAAGAAATTGAAAAGCTTTGGAGTGGTAATTTGCTTCGGGTTTTGGATGAAGTTCAAGCAATAGCCAAAACCTTAAAATAAAAAAAGAGAGCGTGACGCTCCCTTTTTTTAATCTAATTTATATCAATTAAGAAATTTTAATATTTCTTAAAGGTTTTTTCTTTGCCTCTTCTCGTTTAGGAAGTAAGACTTTCATTATACCATCATTGTAAGATGCAGAAATTTTGTCAACATCTACAGATTCTGGAATGGCAAATGTGCGCTTGAATGAAGAATATCCAAATTCTCTTCTGGTATAATTATCAGTTTCTTCATTATTTTCTGTTTTCTTCTCTACACCAATTGCTAGTACGTGATTATCAATGCTAATTTCGAAATCAGATTTTTTTAAACCTGGCACAGCCATTTCCACTACAAATTCATTTGCAGAATCTATAACGTTTACTGCTGGTAAAGACATTCCAGTATTGAAGTTAGACATAAATTCATTACCAAAATTTTTACCAAGAATTTCATCAAACCATGTAGGTAAACTAGGTAGACTGTTAAAACTAGTATCCGTAGCTTTTTTACTACCATTTCTTAATGTTGGAATTAAAGTACTCATAATATATTTTTTAAGTTAAACAATCAATTTTTCAACTTATATATTGCAAAATGAATACCAAGTCAGAATAACTGAAAATATTTCAGGAAAACTGACATTTTTTCAACATAACCAACTTTAAAACAGACAGATAGACAGAAATTATGATTTTAATTCTTAATAAGGCCTTGTCCTTCAATCCAAGGTGCTCCAGAGTTTTTCAAATCAGTTTCTATTTGTGAAATATCGTCTTTAATAATGGTGTTTAATTTTGATTTTATTTCTTTCAACTGATCTTGTGCTCTTGCAAATGCTTTTTTATGATTTGCTGTCGGTCCATAAGTATTTTGAACTGCATAAGTACCTATTGTATTTCCACTTTCAGGTGTTGGATTAGATTTTTCACCGATTTCGGCTTTTACTTTATCACCACTTAACTCCTTGTCTAAAGCAAGTAGTTTTAGCCTGGTGTTATGAATCTTTAAAATAATTGCGTCAGATGCATTAACGGATTTTTCAGCAGCACGTTTCATGGCATCAATTAACAATAACTTATTGGCCAATGTCATTTTTGTAGAAACTAACTCATCTTGAAACAAATGGAACTCTTTAGTGAATGCTTTAATTTCATCATAAGACGACCCTTTTAATGCACCTTGTTTTAAAGGTATGACTTTAAATTGTTGTGTTTCACCTATTTGAATTGTTTTGCCATCAACCCGTTTTGAAAGCGTTACAGAATAATCACCTGGAGTTGCCAAAATTGTATTATTTGACCATGGGCTATCTACTTTAGCGGGCTTTATTAATTTAACTCCATCATGGCGTTCTGGATAACTTAAATCCCAATTCACTCTATTAAATCCTTTAATGTTTGTACCTGTAACTGTGTTGATAACGTTCCCAGAATTGTCCTTTATGGCAAGCAAAAGAGCTGGCTCTTCTTGTTGTGTTTCTTTTTCAAGTGCATTCCATCCAGGAAATTCAACGGCTGTATTATTCTTTTTATTCAGTTTTTCTGCTTCTTTTCTTTCAGATTTAAGCGATTGTACTTTTTCCGCTAGGTAATATGTAAAATTAGCGCCAAATGGTGGATTCTTTGCTGCATATTGATTATTACCTTGCCCATAAATCGCCTCTTTTTGAAAGTACCAATAGGCTGGTTTAACTTCAAATAAAATTGATTCGTCCTTATAATTGATGGTGCCATAATCTCTCAAAGCTGAAATATCATCCAATACATAAATTCCTCTTCCAAATGAGGCAGCAACCAAATCATCTTCTCTTCTTTGAATAGCAATGTCCCTTATAGAAATAGTTGGTATTTCTCCCTTAAGTTGTTTCCAGTTTCTACCTCCATTGAAAGTAACATAAACGCCATACTCAGTTGCTGCAAATAGCAACTCTTTTTTAACATGATCTTGTACCAAACGCCATGTTAAAAGTTTTTTTGGAAGATCTCCACTAATGGATGACCAAGTTCTCCCTTTATCTGAACTTTTTATTAGGTATGGTTTAAAATCACCATATTTATGATTATCTAAAGCAGCATAAACAGTAGAAGCCTCAAAAAGGTCTGCTCTTATATCATTCACGAAAGCTGTGGAAGGAATTCCAGAAATTGAACCTACTTCAATTTTCAGCCAAGTTTCTCCTCCATTTTCAGATATTTGAATAATACCATCGTCTGTACCTGCATATAATAGCCCTTCTTGTTTTGGTGATTCTGCTAATGAAGTTATTGTATTATAATTTGACATGGCATCTATATCCCAAGCATTGTCCCAACTTTGTTTACTGCCCATTATAGAAAGTTCAATTCTATTTTGATTCCGTGTTAAATCATTTGAAATTGATTTCCAGTCATCTCCTCTATTTTCGGATTTCCATACACGCTGTGATGCAAAATATAATCGACTTGGTTTGTGAGGGCTTACCAAAATAGGTGCATCCCAATTAAAACGTTCATAAGGTTCTCCTTCTCTTGGTTGTGGCTGAATGAATACTGTTTCTCCTGTGGTTTGATCTATTCTGAACAACCACCCTTCTTGGTACTCTCCATAAGTGATATCTGGGTTTCCTGGTTCTATAGCTGATTGGTGACCATCTGCACCTAAAGTTATCCACCAATCGGCATTGGTTATGCCAGTTTCGCTCATGGTACGTGATGGCCCACCATGAGAGCCATTGTCTTGTGTGCCTCCATAAATATTATAGAAAGGTGTTGAATCATCTACTGCAACTTTGTAATATTGAGTTACAGGTAAATTGCTTATAAATCGCCAATTCTCTGTCAAATCAAATGTTTCATATAGACCACCATCTGTTCCAAACATTAAATAATCTGGATCAGATTCTTTAAATACTAAAGCATGATTATCTACATGCTTTTCGTTTTCGTTCATTTGCGTGAAAGTTTTACCATGGTCTAATGATATTTGGGCAAAATTACTCATTAAGTACAATGTGCCTTCTTGATGCGGAGAAGCATACAATTCTTGATAATAGTGAGGTCCTGTACCACCTGAAACAGCATCAGATTGTTTTGTCCATGATTCACCTTTATTGGAACTCATAAAAACACCTCCTTTTTTTCTGTCCAATTCAATAGCTGCATAAACCATATCGCTATCAAAAGGTGAAATAGCTAAACCAATTTTTCCAAGGTTAGATTTTGGTATGCCTTCAGTTAATTTTTCCCATGTCTCTCCACCATCAGTACTTTTATGAATTCCTGAACCTGGACCTCCTCCCATATATGCAGCCACAGTTCTGTGTCTATCCCAAGTTGCAGCATATAAGATATCAGGATTACTAAAATCTATTACTATATCTGTAACGCCTGTCCAAACATCATCTCCTAAAGTTTTTCTCCAGGTTGCTCCTGCATCATCAGATTTATAAAGTCCACGCTCTCCACCTTGTCTCCAAAGAGGTCCTTGAGCAGCAACCCAAATAATATTTGAATCTTCTGGATGAACAATGATTTTAGAAATATGTTCTGAATTCTGTAAACCAAGATTCTTCCACGTTTTTCCATCATCTTCACTTTTATATATTCCATCTCCAAACCCTACATGACGACCTCCAACATTTTCTCCAGTGCCTACCCAAATAGTATGCGGATTATTTGGATCTATAGTTATACATCCTATGGAATAACTGGATTGCTTATCAAAAATTGGTGTCCACGTAGTTCCAGAGTTTTCAGTCTTCCAAACACCACCAGAACCTACTGCTACATACCAAATACTTTCGTCTTCAGGATGTATTGCTATGTCTGCTATTCTTCCTGAAGTTAATGCAGGTCCAAGACTTCTAAACTTTAAGCCATTAAAAATGGTATCGGAATCTTTTGCTTGAGCATTTAATGAAGGGTTAATAAGAAAAAAAGAAAGGGCAATTAATGATAATCTAAATTGGTTTTTCATTGATAAGTATATGTTAGTAATTTAAAAATCTTGATGCTACAAGATAATTTATTTTTAAAAATTGCTTCTAATAATTAAGCAATTCTAATAATTCTTTTTCAAACCTACTTTTAGCTAAATATTGAACTTCTAGTTGATTAGCAAATGGTATTGGTGTATCCAAGCTTGCAACACGCTTAACAGGTGCATCCAGATATGTGAAGCATTGCTCCATAATTAAAGCAGAAACATCACTTGCAATGCCTCCAAATAAGGAGTCTTCCTGTAGAATAATCACTTTTCCAGTTTTCTTAATAGAAGAGAAAATAGATTCCGTATCCAATGGTTGAAGACTTCTTAAGTCAAGTAGATCTGCATTAATAGAGTTATTATTTTCCAGTGTTTCAATAGCCCAATGTACAGCTGCTCCATAGGCAATAATGGTAACATCGTTACCTTCTGTTATACGTGTTGCCTTTCCAAAAGGCAAAGTATAGTATTCTGTTGGTACACTTTGTCTTATATTTCTATACAACGCTTTATGTTCAAAAAAGAGAACAGGATTAGGGTCATTTATTGCTGTTGCTAGCAATCCTTTGGCATCATAAGGAAAAGCTGGGTAGACAACTTTTAAACCAGGTGTTTTTGTAAACCACGCTTCGTTGGTCTGCGAGTGAAAAGGCCCAGCAGCCACTCCAGCTCCACAAGGCATTCTGATTACAACATCAGCTTGCTGACTCCACCTATAATAAGATTTTGCCAAATAATTGACGATTGGATTAAATCCAGAAGAAACAAAATCGGAAAATTGCATCTCTACTACACTTTTAATTCCTGAAATTGATAATCCCATAGCTGCTTCAACAATACCTGATTCACAAATAGGCGTATTTCTTACACGTTCTTTGCCGAATTGATCAACAAAGCCTTCAGTAATCTTAAAAACACCTCCATATCCGGCAATATCCTGTCCCATAATTACCAAATCTGAATGTTGTTCCATTGATTGTTTTAAACCTTCAGAAACAGCATCAACAAACCTTATTTCATTTAAAATATTATTTGTCTTAACTTCTTGATAATTATATGGTTTATAGATATCATTTAATTCATTGGTTAAATGAGGAACTATAGCTTCTTCTTCATAGGCTTTTTGAAGATTATGGTCAATTTGTTCAGAAATTTTGTCCTTTAAAGCTGTATCGTCTTCTTCAGATAAGATATTTTCCTGGATAAGAAATTTTTGAAAATTTATGACAGGGTCTCTATTTGCCCAATATGTCATTAA
>DATGBV010000306.1:0-2631 GCA_035312485.1 Flavobacteriaceae bacterium
TCGCAGCATTCCAAGAACATTTCTCATTGATAAAGAAGGAAATATTTTAATTAACAAATCTGGCGCAGCAAATTGGAATAGTGAAAAAGTTAGATCAAAAATTGATAGATTAATTTACAATTAATTAGTAAAAAAAGAAAAGTGCGCACGAGAAGACTCGAACTTCCACGACCAAAAGCGGTCATTAGGCCCTCAACCTAACGCGTCTACCAATTCCGCCACGTGCGCATAAAAGAAGTGTAAAAATAAAAAAAGTTAAGCAATTGAGCTTAACTTTTTTGGTGACCTGGCTGGGGCTCGAACCCAGGACCCTCTCCTTAAAAGGGAGATGCTCTACCAACTGAGCTACCAGGTCAATAATTTTCTCTTACGAGGGTGCAAATATAAAACGATTAATTTATATTACAAATGTTTTTATTGGATAAATTGTTGTTTTTTTGTTAAACAAAATGATAGCTTTACTAATCAAAATTTAGGATAAATAATGGTAGTAATTTTATTAGGATATATGACCTCTGGTAAATCGACAATAGGGAAATTTTTGGCCAAAAAGTTAAACTATGTTTTTATAGATTTAGATACATATATTGAAGAAAAGGAAGAAATGACTGTTCCAGATATTTTTGCTTCAAAAGGTGAGATTTATTTCAGACAACGTGAATCCGTTTACTTGCAAGAGGTTATTGCTAGTGGAGAGAATATTGTATTATCATTAGGAGGTGGAACTCCATGCTATTCTAATAATATGGATAATATCTTGAAAGCGGAAAATACGATTTCAATTTATTTAAAAGTATCATTAAATGAACTGGTAAGTAGACTTGAAAAAGAAAAACTACAAAGACCACTTGTTGCTCACTTAAAAACAAAAAGTGAAATGGTTGAATTTGTTGGGAAACATTTGTTTGAAAGATCAAGTTATTATAATCAAGCAAAAATTATAATTGATACAGATGGTAAAAGTAAAAAAGAAATTACAGAACATATAGTTTTAAAGCTATTCTAAAACAGCTTCAAATTTTTTGCCCTCTAAAACCACATTAATATGTTCTTGTAAAGAAGTAGACAATGAAATGCCTTTAAAATCTGCCTTTACAGGATATTTTTTATGATTTCGATTAACTAGTATAGCTGTTTTAAATTGTTTTAAAGGCACATCTAAAAAATGTTTTACTCCATAAATTAAAGTAGAACCAGAGTCTAAAACGTCATCAATTAATACTATAGATTTATTGGCATACTCACTTGAATCAATTGAAGTCGTGATAGGATTTCTTGGATTTTTCTTATCTATAATTACTTTACAAAGAACTGGATTTATAGTTGAGATATTGCTTAAAATAGTTTTAAGCTTTTTCGCTATAACAAATCCGTTACTTTCAATTCCAGCAAGAATTACTTCTGTTTCATTAGCATTGCTCTCGTAGATTTGATAAGCAATCCGTCTAATCTTATGATTAATTTCCTGATGATTTAGTATAACGCTTTTTGTTGTAGACATTTTCAAAGTATATGTGCCAAAGATAAAATTTATTATATAAAAAAATTAGTCTTCATTTTCATCATGAAAATTTTCAATATCCCTTCTATCTTTTTTAGTAGGCCTTCCAACTCCCTTTTTTCTGTAATAATCTTTAGAAAATTTTAATAGTTCTTGAGCTTCAAAAGCATCTTTAGGTGTTGTATCTATCCTATAAATATCCACAAGTTTAGCTGAAATCCTGTTTTCTGGAATATCATTTACAACGAGTGTGTAATTAATCTGATTTTTTCTGACCATTATTTTATCACCAATATAAACCTCTCGACTTGGCTTTACAGCAGCTTCATTTATTCTAATTTGACCTTTCTTACAAGCAGTTGTTGCCAAACTTCTGGTTTTAAAATACCTAACGCACCACAAATACTTATCTATACGCATACCATTAATGTAAAAACTACGTTAATCTTCTTGTGCAAAATTATATTTAAATTGTATCTTGCGACCTCAAAAATAAGCAATATGAAAATAGGAAAAGTTACTGCTGTAATTTTATGTTTGTTAAGCGTTTTTTTATCGTGTAATAAGGACGATGATGGTGGTGGTATTCCTGAACCTACTCAAAGAGATAGAACTGAACAGCAGGCTGCAGATAAAGACTCTTTAACAGATTATTTGCAAAACCACTATTATAACTCCAGTGCTTTTGTTTCTAATCCAGACCCAAGTTTGGCTGATCTTGTTGTATCTGAATTACCTGAAGATGGTGTACTGCCAGATCCTGATAACAACACGCTCCTGATAGATGCAGTAGAAACACATACTACGATTTTTGCAGACACAGACTATGAATATTACATTTTAAGGTTGAATCAAGGTGATGGTGCTGAATCTCCTCATTTTTCTGATGATGTTCGTGTAAATTATTCAGGGAATACTTTGGACGATGAGGTTTTTGATAGTAGTGTAAATCCTGTTGAATTTGATTTGTATGCTACTGGAATAATTCAGATAATACCTGGATGGAGGAAAGTACTTCCAAAATTTAATGTTGCAGAATCTTTTATAGAAAATGGAGATGGTACTATAGATTATATGAATCATGGTTTAGGTGTTATGTACTTGCCTTCTGGATTGGCTTATTTTGCTCA
>DATGBV010000307.1:0-8236 GCA_035312485.1 Flavobacteriaceae bacterium
CATTAGCAAAATATAGCTTCTTGGCATTTAAATATTCGGCTTGTTCTGAAATTTGTTTAGTAATGTCAAAGTTGTGCTCTGCCATTCCTATTTTAATATGTTCATGACGTTTTAAATAAATATAATCCTCATTTGAGAAATCTTGAGCATATCCAAAAAAATGAATCAAGAAAAATATTATAAATAGTTTTTTCATCTTTCCAATGTAGTTTTTCTAGTCAAATTAAAGGATATAGTTATAAACTTGGTAGTAATTTAACACTAGTTTATTAGTTCGTTCAATTTGGTCTTGGGTTCAAATATATTGATATTTATTATTAATTATAGGAGTAATGCCTTTAAAAAATTTTAGATTTGTACATCTAATATCATACCAAACATGACGCCGACTTTTGATAAAATACATTTAAGGTTTAAACTCAATAACAATAACTACAATTATGAAGAACTTAAAGAAGTAGCTTACAGTCTGGTCAAAGAGGGAGTTCCTTATGAAAAAATCATTGGAGATTTTTTATTGGATTGGTTGGATGATAAAGATTATTTGGTCATAAAAACATCAGGTTCTACTGGCACTCCAAAACCTATTAAGGTAAGTAAACAGGCTATGGTGAATTCGTCAATTTCTACAGCAGATTTTTTTGAATTTGAACCTGGAAACACTGCATTGCATTGTTTGCCAACCAAGTATGTTGCTGGCAAGATGATGCTTGTAAGAGCTATGATATTAGGACTTGAGTTGGATATGGTAGAACCATCAGCAAACCCAGTTTTTGATTATGAAAAACAATATCATTTTGGAGCAATGGTGCCTTTTCAATTACAAAATTCATTGAAAAACTGTAATAACATTAAAACAATAATTATTGGTGGTGCACCAGCATCTCATCATTTAATTGATCAAGTTCAAAACTCGGTGGCCAATGTATACGAGACTTTTGGTATGACTGAAACAGTATCGCATATAGCTGTTAGAAAGCTCAATAATTTTAGTAACGGTCAATCAATATCAAATTCATATTTTAAAACATTGCCGAGTATTAAAATTTCTCAAGATGAGCGTAGATGTTTAATTATCAATGCTCCAAAAATCTCCAAAGAACAAATTGTTACAAACGATATTGTAAAATTGCATTCTGATAAAGAATTTGAATGGCTTGGACGTTTTGATAATGTTATAAACTCTGGAGGTGTTAAAATCTTTCCTGAATCTATAGAAAAGAAAATTGAAGATAAATTATCTGGTAGATTTTTTATTGCTTCAGAGAATGACGAAAAGTTTGGTGAAAATGTCATTTTGGTTCTGGAGGGTGAACAAAGGAAAATACCATCTGAAGTTTTTGAAGGATTAGATGATCTTGAAATTCCAAAGCAAATCTATTTTGTTCCCAAATTTTCGGAAACCGTAAATGGTAAAATTCAACGCTCCCAAACGCTTAAATTACTCAAATAAGGTGTTTACTCACTAAAAAGTAGACTTCACTCATTACTGGTTTTATCTGTTAAAGTTTAGGTATAGCTTTATATCAAACTTAAATCATAGAATATGAAACCAGTAATCACATTTTTATGCCTGTTGCTTTCGGCAATTGGCTTTACACAAGAAAAGAATATTGAAACTCAATCTGTTTCTATAGAAAATCTTATTCCATTCATTGCTGAAAATTATAGTAAGAATACTAACTCATTGCAGAACATTACATTTTTAATCCAAACTGGATCTGCAGGTATTTCAAATGATGATAAAGTGATTTTAAAACAAGCCTTCAAATTACTTTCTAAAAGATTAACAGAAGACGATGTTATATCGATTATTACTTATGCTGGTTTAAATGGAGTTGCCTTAAAGCAAAAATCTGCCAAGGAAATCAAGGCTATTTTGCATACAATCAATGATTTTAAGTCTAACATCAAAGAATTTCATAATGATGGTCTTGAACTGGCCTATGTTTATGCTGAAGAGAATTTTAACGAAGAAGCCATCAACACCATAATTATGGTTAGAAACCCTAACATCATGGCTAACCAAAGCCAATATAATAGTTCTGCACAAACACTCTCTGAAACAAAGAAACCTAAAAATAATGCAGTGATACTTACGGCAATTACACTTTTGCCAGAGATCATTTCAATAATTAAAGATTAACATTTAAAACTCAACAACATGAAAAAAACATTACAGATTTTATTAGCATTGATATTTTCAATACAAATAAGCGCACAAGAAAGAACCATTTCGGGATTTGTAAAATCCTTAACAGACGGACTTCCATTGCCTGGAGTAAATGTGGTTATTAAAGGAACTACAACAGGAACACAAACAGACTTTAATGGTCGTTATGAAATAAAAGTCAATGAAGGAAATATTTTAGTCTTTTCATTTGTAGGCATGGTAACCAAAGAAGTTACAGTTGGTCCATCTAATGTAATTAATATTGCTTTAGAAGAAGATGCAGCCATGTTGGAAGAAGTAGTTGTGACTGCTTATGGTATTCAACGTAATAATAGAAAACCTAATGCTTCACAAATAAAAAGAAGAGAGCAAAAGGCATATCACAATAGTATTTCAACTGTATTACAAGGTAAAGTTGCTGGGTTACAGATAGGTTCTAATAATAATACAACTATCAAATTAAGAGGTAAGAGATCTATAAATAATGATAAACAACCTTTGTATGTAGTAGATGGCGTACCAATCCATCCAAGTAATAACTCTGTTGTCAAAAATTTAATCGCTGACGATATTGAACATGTAAATGTTTATAATGGAGCAAAGTCCAAATTAATTTTTGGGTCATCGGCCAAAAATGGTTGTGTAATAATTACTACTAAACAAGGAAACTACAGAATTGAAAACGACGAGTCTTATGCTCAAATTAATGAAAACGATTTTGAGCGTGTTGCATTGTCTCCTTTATCTACCTTCTCTATTGATGTTGATAAAGCATCCTACAGCAATATTAGACGTATGATTAATAATGGTCAAAAGATTCCGTTTGATGCTGTTAAAATTGAAGAAATGGTAAATTATTTTAGTTATGATTATCCGCAGCCAAAAGATGAGCACCCATTTTCAATCAATACAGAATTAATTAAAACTCCATGGAACGAGCAAACCAAATTGGTTAGAATAGGTTTACAAGGTAAAACATACAGTACAGAAGAACTACCACCTTCAAACCTAACATTTCTGATAGATGTATCAGGTTCAATGAACGACCCTAATAAATTGCCAATGCTTAAATCAGCCTTTAAACTTCTTGTAAACCAGTTGAGAGAAGAAGACAAGGTGTCAATTGTGGTTTATGCTGGAGCGGCTGGAATGGTTTTAGAGCCAACTTCAGGAAAGAAAAGACAGAAAATTTTAGATGCTTTAAATAATTTGCAGGCTGGAGGATCAACTGCTGGAGAAGCAGGCATCGAGTTAGCATATAAAATTGCGCTGGAGCATTTTGTCAAAAAAGGCAATAACAGAGTTATTCTTGCAACAGACGGAGATTTTAACGTTGGAGCGTCCAATGATAGAGCTATGGAAGAATTAATAGTTGAAAAAAGAAAATCTGGTGTTTTTCTTTCAGTTCTTGGGTTTGGCTATGGAAATTATAAAGACTCAAAACTTGAGATATTAGCAGATAAAGGCAACGGAAATCATGCATACATAGATACCATGCAAGAAGCCCAAAAAGTTTTTGGAAAAGAGTTTGGTGGAACATTATATACAATTGCCAAAGATGTAAAGATTCAGGTTGAGTTCAATCCAAATAAAGTGCAGGCCTATAGACTTATTGGTTATGAAAATAGATTATTGGATGATGAAGACTTTATAGATGACACTAAAGATGCTGGAGAACTAGGAAGCGGACACACTGTAACTGCATTATATGAAGTGATACCAACAGGTGTAGATAGTGATTATTTAAAAGATGTTGCAGACTTGAAATATACACAATCAAATACTTCAACCAACTATCTAGATGAATTACTAACAGTTAAGTTTAGATACAAAAAACCAGATGGAAATAAAAGTATAGAAATGATTCATATACAAAAGGATGAAATAGTTGAGCCTTCAGAGGATTTGATGTTTGCTTCCTCAGTAGCCTTATTTGGAATGCATTTAAGACATTCTAAATATAAAAACAATGCAAACATGAATGATATAATTGCATTAGCTAAACAAGGACGAGGAAATGATAATCAAGGCTTTAGGGCAGAATTTATTAGGCTAGTAGAAACTTTAAACTAAATTTATAAAAGAGCGACTAATTTTAGTCGCTCTTTTTTTTATTGTTGCATTTTAAAATAATAATCTAAAGACCGTTTTCCTGAACCGTAAAACATAAAAAACACACAAACCAAAAATGTCACGACAGCCAAAATGAGATTTGTAGCATTCATTTCACCAACAAAATTAATAAGAATTGCACCAATCAAAATAGGTAATTGAGCAATAATTGCCCAGCGTGTTAATAAGCCAAAAGCAATTAAAAGTCCACCTACAAAATGAGCTGGAGCAACGTAATGAACCGTTATCATACCACCAGCCATATTTTGGATAGGTTTAAACAAGTCCATTAAAATTTGACTATCAGACATAAAAGAGATGCCTTTTATAAACAAAAAAACACCCAGTGCAATGCGCAGTAAGTCAAGAGGTAAATAAGAATGCTTATTTGCCCACTTGTTCAATGATTTAATACGTCCCATGATTTTAATGTTGAATTACAATCAAAAGATACTTAAAATTGATGAGAAATAAAATTATACCTGTAAGACTCCTAAATTAAATTTTTTATCGATAGGAGCATGGTTTGCAGCCTCAACACCCATGCTAATCCATTTTCGAGTATCTATTGGATCTATAATAGCATCTGTCCATAAACGAGCAGCTGCATAATATGGTGAGACTTGCTTATCATATCTGTCTTTTATTTTATTGAAAAGTTCCTCTTCTTTTTTAGGTGTTATTTTTTCGCCTTGCTTTTCCAATGAAGCTTTTTCAATTTGTAATAAAACTTTAGCTGCAGAGTTGCCACTCATTACTGCAAGTTCTGCACTGGGCCAAGCCACAATCAATCTTGGGTCATAAGCTTTACCACACATAGCATAGTTTCCTGCTCCATAACTATTGCCTATAACAACTGTGAATTTTGGCACAACACTATTACTCACTGCATTTACCATTTTTGCACCATCTTTAATAATACCTCCATGCTCACTTTTACTGCCAACCATAAAACCGGTAACGTCTTGCAAGAACACTAAAGGGATTTTCTTCTGATTACAATTGGCAATAAAACGGGTAGCTTTGTCTGCACTGTCGTTGTAAATAACACCTCCAAATTGCATCTCTCCTTTTTTGGTTTTTACCAATGTACGCTGATTGGCTACTATACCAACTGCCCAACCATCAATTCTGGCATAAGCGGCTATAATAGTTTTGCCATAACCAGCTTTATATTCATCAAATTCAGAATTATCAACTAAACGTTTTATGACTTTGTACATATCATATTGGTCAGATCGTGTATGAGGAATGATTCCGTAAATATCTTCAGGGTTTTCTTTTGGTTCTTCAGATTTAATTCTGTTAAAACCGGCTTTTTCAAAATCTCCTATTTTACCAACTATATTTTTAATGGTGTCTAGAGCATCTTTGTCGTCTTTAGCTTTATAATCGGTTACACCAGAAATTTCACAATGTGTGGTTGCACCACCAAGAGTCTCGTTATCTATACTTTCACCAATAGCTGCTTTAACTAAATAGCTTCCAGCTAGAAAAATACTTCCAGTTTTATCTACAATCAGAGCCTCATCACTCATAATAGGTAAGTAAGCTCCACCTGCAACACAGCTTCCCATAACAGCAGAAATTTGTGTGATTCCCAAACTACTCATAATAGCATTGTTTCTAAAAATGCGACCAAAGTGTTCTTTGTCTGGAAATATTTCATCTTGCATAGGTAAGTAAACACCAGCGCTATCAACAAGATAAATAATAGGAAGCCTATTTTCTATTGCAATTTCTTGAGCTCGTAAGTTTTTTTTGGCAGTAATTGGAAACCAAGCGCCAGCTTTAACAGTGGCATCATTGGCTACTACAACACATTGCTTACCTTTTATATAACCTATCTTTACAACAACTCCACCAGAAGGACAACCACCATGTTCTTTGTACATCTCTTCACCTGCAAAAGCACCAATTTCAATACAATTTGATTTCTCATCTAATAGATAATCTATGCGTTCTCTTGCGCTCATTTTACCTAGTTTGTGGAGTTTTTCAATTCTATTTTTCCCACCTCCAAGCTTTACTTTTGCAAGCTTTTGCTTTAAATCTGAAACCAGTAGTTTATTGTGATCTTCGTTTTTGTTGAAGTTAATATCCATTCTAAATCGAGTTTGCGCTAAAATACAAAAGTTTCATTTCAATCAACTTATTAATGCTAATGTTTTGTTAAATATATTACATGGAAATATATTCCTTGGAAAATAAATATATTTATCTTATATTTGCTAATGAAATTTAATAGGTAACATGAAAAACATCATAGCCTTTGCAGGTAGCAACAGCAAACAATCTATAAATAAACAATTAGCAATTTATGTGTCGTCATTGGTTGGAAATTCCAAGGCAACAGTTTTAGATCTTAATGATTTTGATATGCCTCTTTTCGGTGTTGATCTAGAAGCTCAAATGGGTCAGCCAGAAAACGCATATAAGTTTTTAGAGCACATTAAATCTTCAGATGGCATTGTAGTTTCTCTGGCAGAACATAATGGTGCTTATTCTACAGCCTTTAAAAATTTGTTGGACTGGATGTCAAGAATTGATGGTAAAATATTTGCTGGAAAGCCAATGCTTCTCATGGCAACTTCTAATGGAGGTAGAGGAGGAGCTTCGGTTTTAGGAATAGCAAAAGATCGATTTCCACGACATGACGCAAATATTGTAGCTACTTTTTCACTGCCAAATTTTAAAGATAATTTTTCTGAAGGTAAGATTGTCAACCAAGAAGTGAATAAAAATTTGCTTAAAGAAGTAAGCAAACTTGAAAACGCATTGTAATTATGGGAGACATCTCTAAAGATATCAATTCAAGTTTTGCAAATAATAGAGTTAAGGCTTTAATTAATATTCTGTACACTGCAAATTGGATTACAAGCAAACAGAATATGTTTTTTAGGCCATTTGGTATTTCGCCACAACAGTATAATATCTTAAGAATTTTAAATGGAGCTAAAGAACCTTTAAAAGTCCAAACTATCAAAGAAAGAATGATTGATAGATCTCCAAACGCAACACGTCTCATGGATAAACTGTGCGCAAAAAAATTGATTGAACGATTAAATTGTAAATCAGATAGACGTATTGTACATATAGAAATTACAAAAAAGGGAAAACAATTGCTTAAAAAGATTTCAAATGATTTTAATGACGATTTAATAAAGAATCTTTCAGAAAATGATGCGGGACATTTAAGCGATTTATTAGATAAAATGAGATAAATTATAGAAAGAAGAAAGGAAAAAAATGAAAACAATAGTGCATAAAGCAGATAGTAGAGGTTTTGCCAACCATGGTTGGTTACAGGCGACACACTCATTTAGTTTTGCGAATTTTTATAATCCAGAAAAAGTAAATTTTGGAGCACTTCGTGTGCTGAATGATGATATTATTGCGCCAAAAATGGGTTTTGGAACACATCCACATGATAATATGGAAATAATAACCATTCCCTTAAAAGGTGTTTTAAAACATAGAGATAATATGCATAGTGAATGGCAGCAAGTATTGCCTGGAGAAGTTCAGGTGATGTCTGCTGGAACTGGAGTTCAGCATTCAGAGATAAACGGTTCTATTGATGAACATTTAAGTTTGTTTCAAATTTGGATAATACCTAACAAACAAAATGTCAAGCCAAGATATGATCAAAAAACTTTTGAAGCTTCTGAAAGAAAAAACAAACTTCAAACTTTGGTTACTTCAATAGATGAAGATTTTGATGGAAGTTTGAAAATTCATCAAGATGCTGTTTTGTCAAGAATAGATTTAGACAAAGACAAAAGTTTTACCTATAGTTTGAAAAGCAAAAATCATGGCGTTTATGTTATGAATGTTCATGGCAAAATTGAAATGGATGAAAAAATATTGCATACAAGAGATGCCTTTGGAATTACTGAAGCTAAAAGTTTTACATTAAAAGCTTTAGAAAATTCAGAAATATTATTCATT
>DATGBV010000308.1:0-2575 GCA_035312485.1 Flavobacteriaceae bacterium
TGTGGTTGGTGTAAAGACAAATATGGTTTATCATGGCAGATTGTTCCTGTTGAATATTTTGACCTTATAAACAGCGATGACCCAAAAGTAAGAGAGAAAGCAATGAAGAATACACTAAAGCAAAAGAAAATAATTTTATCAGAACTTAAATAAATGCGAGCATTTTATATTGCAATTTATGGGTTTTGATTATGGGCTGTTATTATGTGCGGATACCTTGGTACCGATTTATGAAAAATATGGATGGTATAACGTTACCTGCCCAGTTTATTTTCAGCAACCCAACGGAAGGATATTATGGAATGCAAGTGCAATGCTGCTTGGAAAAAATAACCAGTTAGCATCTAAAGAAATTGATTTAAACGGTTTGAGGTGGTAAGGATAGCAAACATTAAATATGGAACTAAAACAAAATAAAAAGCACATCATATTATTGGCATTCTCGTTTATTGCCTTTGCTGTTTTTTTAACAGCTTGTGCCGATGTGAAAAATAAGAATAACACAAAAAATGAAGAAAAAATGGAAACTGTAAGTGTTAGATACATTGTTAATGATGTAGAGAAAGCAATGGCTTTCTATAAAGACAATCTTAACTTTAAAGTAGAAATGCATCCAGCACCCGGATTTGCCTTATTGTCGAAAGGCAATTTAAGGTTAATGCTCAATCAGCCAGGAGCTGGAGGAGCGGGACAAAATATGCCAGATGGTACGCAACCCAAGGCTGGTGGCGGTTGGAACAGAATTCAAATTCCGGTTGACGATTTGGAATCGTTCTACAACAACTTAAAAAAGAAAGGACTTGAATTTAGAAATGAGATCGTAGAAGGCAATGGAGGCAAACAAGTATTATTAAAAGACCCTTCAGGGAATCTAATAGAACTTTTTGAATCGAACCGAAAGCAATAATAAGGAGTAAGGTAATACCGAAAGTGAAGTGCTTCGAATCTCGTACTACACTTTTACTTTACCATTAGTTGGAAGACTAAAATAAATAGTAATGAAAAAACAAGAAACTAAAAAGAATCCTGAATTTTTAGAATACGTTTTAAAATTGAATGGAGATATTGAACTCAAAGCAGCTTTTGAATTAAGTTTAAAAGCTATCAATGACGTTGATATTGCCCAATTAAATAGGATTGGTCTAAAAACTTATGAAAAAGGTAAATGGACAGTCCATAAAATATTACAACATCTCATAGATTGGGAAAGAATCTGGTGCTATCGTGCTATAACTTTTGCTCGAAGAGAAGGTACTATCCCAGTTGCACAAGACCAGGAAATAATGGGCGAAAATTCAAATGCAGATGAATTGACCATAGAGCAGTTGGTAAATGAGCTTCGAATTGTGCGCCAATCAACAATAATGATGTTTGAATCTTTTAATAAAAAAATCCTTGAAACAAATTGCGTCTTTTTTGAATACGAAATGCCGCTTTACACCATTGGATTGACGATAACAGCTCATCAAATACATCATTTTAACATAATAAAAGAAAGATATATGCCATTAGCCAAATAAAGGAAGGATGAACTATTAATAAAATGAATAAAACAAAAATCATCTTAATCTCAACACTACTCGTCGGTACACTGGACGGATTGGCTGCGGTCATCCAATTTTTAATAAACGGCGGCACATCCGTTTCAAAAGTATTCCAGTTTATTGCCAGTGGTGTATTTGGCAAAGTAGCCTTTAGCGCAGGAAATGAAATGACCTTTTACGGCATCGTGTTCCATTACCTGATAGCCCTGACTTGGGTGGCGTTATTCTTTATGCTCTATCCGAAAATCATAAAAAAACCACAGAATAAGTATATTGTAGGCGTGGTTTACGGTCTGCTGATATGGGTGGTAATGAACAAGTTGGTCTTACCGTTAAGCAATACCCCGAACCTGGCTAAAACGGTAACACAAGATATAATAGCGGCGATGATTTTGATTGTTTTTGTTGGTATTCCCATTACCATAATGTATCATTCAAAAAAACCAAACCATACTAAAACAACCGATTGATAATTATGAAAGAAACCTTTACAGCATCCAATTTCATTGCACAATTAAAAACCCATCAGTCAGAAAAGGAACTGGAAAAACTTGCCAAATTCTTTAAGGGAAATGATGGTGTTACAAAAGCATTGGGTGTGAAATTCGGAGAGGTTTTTAAACTGGCCAAGCAATTTACCGATATGCCCTTGGCGGAAGTCAATAAATTATTGGACAACGATTTCTACGAAGTACGGATGGGAGCGGTTAGTATTATGGACTATCAAGCAAAGGATAAAAAAACCACACCTGAAAGAAGAAAAGTACTTTATGAACTATATCTGAATCGCCACGACCGATTGAATAATTGGGATTTTGTGGACAGAGGGGCATACAGCATTATTGGTGGTTATCTTATGGATAAACCAAGGGACATTTTGTACCAGTTGGCCAAGTCAGAAGATGTATGGGAACGCCGGACGGCCATTGTAGCAACCTATGCTTTCATTAAAAATGGAGAATTGGACGATACCTTTAAGATTGCCGAAATACTTGTTGATGATGAGCACGAATTGATAAACAAAGCTGTTG
>DATGBV010000309.1:0-6848 GCA_035312485.1 Flavobacteriaceae bacterium
ATTTGTTCCATTTTTAAATGCCACATCAAGTTTTGCCGAACCATTTTTAAATGCAACTTCTTTTAATTTTTGGTCATTTAATAAAATCATAGCATTCTTTTGATTAGAAAACACTTGAATCGGATAGGTTTCATTTTCAAATAGTGTCAAGCCTTTTAAATAATCTGTTGCAACATGAACAAATGGTTCCTTTTTGTCTAAAACTGATTTGTACCAATAGTAAATATCTTTAGGTGTCCTATCGTAAAGAACCAAGCCTTTTTGATTGACATGTGGAATGGCATCACCACGAAATTCTGATCCAAAATCGACAAAATTCCAAGCGGTCATTCCAGTCATAAAAGGTCTATCTGTTATTTGCTCGTAATATGATTGGTGAAGTTTTGATTGATAATTGGTTGAAAAATCAAACTTTTTAGGGTTATTGGTAAAAATTCTAACATCTGCTCCTGGACCATATTCTGAAAGCAACAAGGATCTATTTGGGTAACGTTCATGCTGATTATCCAAAAAACCTCCTAAATCTGGAATTTCTTTATCATACCAACCAAAATAGAGATTCCAGCCCAAAAGCATTGGCAAATCTGCAATTCCTGTTTCATTATATACCTCGTTTAAATGACAAGCCATTACAGTAATATGATTTGGTGCCAATTTTCGAGTTAATTCTTCCAATTGAGTGGCCAATTTCATTGTAGTTGCCTTCAGCTTCTCTTTTTCTTGATCACTAGATTTTCTGTCAAAAGACAACATTAAAAAAATCTCATTCATATAGCCAAACATCACTACAGAAGGATGATTGAAATATTGTTTAATATGTTCATTTTGCATGTTAACACAAACATCAAAAAAATCTTTAGAATCGGTTACTTTATTTACAATTGGAATTTCTGTCCAAACCAAAATCCCCAACTTATCACACAAGTCATATAATTCTCTAGCGTGCGGATAATGTGCAAAGCGAATCACATTAGCACCCATATTTTTAATAAGTTCAATATCTTTTTTCTGAAGTTCTATAGGAACAGCATTGCCATAATCCTTATAATCTTGATGTCTATTTACACCAATAAGTTTTATTGGTTTTCCATTTAAAAAAAAGCCATTTTCAGAATCTACAGCAACCCAACGAAAACCAATATTTGAAGATTTTGAATCTAGTATATTACCTTTTTCATCCTGTAAGGTTAGTTGTAGTTTATACAAATAGGGATTATCTGGCGACCAAAGTTTTGGATTATAAACCTCGGGTAATTTTATCTTGAACTCGTTTGACGCTTCTGAAGGAAGCGTCAATATTTCTGTTCTTTCTGTTACTTTGTTACCATTGTCGTCATACAATATTAAATCCAACTTTACATTGGAATTTAACATGGATGTGTTTTTTAAAATTGAGGTAACTTCAACTCCGGCTTTTTCATCAGAAAGATTATAGTAATTTACATAATAGCCATCTGAAGCAAAATCGTTTAAACTAAAATGTTGTTTGGGCAATACTATTAATTCAACATCGCGATAAATGCCACCATAAAATGTAAAATCGGCATCTAAAGGAGGAATATCTATATTATGGGAGTTATCAACGGTAACCTCAATAAGATTGTAAGTATCATAGTTAATATATTTAGTTATATCAAAATTAAATGCGGTATAACCTCCTTTATGATTACCTACTTGTTGACCATTTAAATAAACTATTGCTTCTTGATTTATAGCATTAAATTTGAGATAATGAATCTTATCTTTTTCGTGTGAAGAGATAAAAACTTGCTTTTTATAATAACCAAGACCTCTGCGATAACCACGCTCATCATCAAACGCATCTTCGCTGTTCCATGTATGTGGAATATTTACAGTTTGCCAAGTGGTTTTGTCTTGGGAATATTGCCAACCAGAATTAATTAACCTATGTTGAGATGAGGCTGTTGCTGTCCATAAAAACAAGGATAAAATTAGTAAGTGCTTGGTTTTTAATACGTTTTTTAGGTGTACAGTTTCTTTAATCATTAACGAGTTTGAATGTTTGTTTAAATTTAAATTCAGAGCTAGGCTTAATAGCTATTTCAAAGTAACCGGGTTCTACACCATAAATCATTTTACTATTATAGAATTTTAGATCTTCTGCAGTAATTGTAAAGGTTACCGTTTTATTTTCTCCTTTTTTCAGAAATATTTTTTGAAATCCTTTCAGCTCTTTTACTGGTCTGGTTACACTTCCTACTTTATCATGAATATAAAGTTGAACAACTTCATGCCCATCAAATTCACCTTTATTTGTAACAACAACACTAGCCTTAATTGAATTAGAAAAAGTCAAGTCATGCGATGACAAAATTAAATCAGAATATTCAAAATTTGAATAGCTTAAACCATGACCAAAAACAAATAATGGTGTGTTTGGAGAATCTATATAGTTACTTTTATAATCCTCATTCGGATTAGTTTCAGGAATAGGCCTACCTGTATTCTTCATGTTGTAATAAATAGGGACTTGACCTACATTTCTTGGGAACGTAACAGTTAGTTTTCCAGAAGGGTTAACTTTTCCAAAAAGTAAATCCGCAGTGGCTGCTCCACCCATCGTGCCTGGAAACCATACTTCCAAAATGGCATCAACCTGATTAACTTCATCAGATAAGTTTAATGGTCTTCCATTCATCAACACTAAAGTGATTTTTTTATTAGGATTGGCCTCACGAATTTTTTTAATAAGTTCTGGTTGAATTCCAGGAATCTTCAGATTAGTCCTTGATGCAGCTTCACCACTCATGTGATGACCTTCTCCCATAACCAACACAATTTCGTCAGCTTGTTTAGAGATTGAAATTGCCTCGTCAAAACCAGAGTCATCATCTTTTAAAATCTCACATCCTTTTGAATACAAAATTTGACTAGGACTCAAATATTCTGAAACCCCTTCAAAAACACTTACAGCTTTTCCTTTTCGGTCTCCTTTAGCAGCCCAATTGCCCAAAATATCATATTCATCTTTCACTAAAGGGCCAATAAATGCAATCTTTTTTGTTTCAATTGAAAGAGGTAATGTTTGATTTTTGTTTTGTAACAACACTGAAGATGCGGCAGCAATTTCTCTTGCTTTAGTTAAAAATTCAGGTTTATATTTGGTAGTGTTTTCTCGTTCTTCATCGATATAACGATAAGGATCTTCAAATAATCCTAATTTAAATTTCGCCATTAGAATTCTTCGGCAAGCATCATTGATATAATCTTCTGAAACTTTACCTTCATCAACCAAATTCTTGAGATGTAGTCGATATACATGTCCCATCATATCCATATCTACACCAGCATTCATGCCTATTTTGGCAGCATCAATACTATCTTTTGCAAATCCGTGAGGAATCATTTCATTGATAGACGTATAATCTGAAACCACAAAGCCATTGAAATCCCATTCATCTCTTAAAATATCGCGTAACGTAAATTTATTCCCAGATGTTGGTATTCCATTCAACTCATTAAATGCAGACATAAAGGTTTCCACGCCAGCATCAACAGTTGCTTTAAACGGCGGTAAATATACATTCCGCAATTCGCCTTCACCCATGTTCACCGTATGGTAATCCCTTCCGGCTTGTGGTGCACCATAGGCAACATAATGTTTAGCACATGCCAAAATGGTATTGGGTTGTGATAAATCGTCACCTTGAAACCCTTTTACATATGCTTTTGCAATTTCGCTACCCAAAAAAACATCTTCTCCAGCACCTTCTGAAATACGTCCCCAACGAGGTTCTCTGGATATATCAACCATGGGAGCAAATGTCCAATGCAAACCTTCGGCTGAAGCTTCTTCAGCAGCAATTCGCGAGCTTTCTTCAATCATTTTTAAGTCCCAGCTTGCAGACATCCCTAAATTAATTGGAAAAATGGTACGATGACCATGAATTACATCATATCCAAATAACAACGGAATACCCAATCGTGTTTCTTCAATCGCTATTTTTTGTAAATCACTTGTGCCTTTAACTGTAAAAGCATTTAACATAGCTCCCATATTCCCTTCACGAATAAGTTTACCATTATTAGTCCCAACAATAGGTCCAGTTTGATCCCAACTGCCACCATACATTACGGTTTGGCCAATTTTTTCTTGAAGCGTCATGAGATTCATCAGCGAATCGACTTTAGCTTCATAATCTTGTGAAAAACCAAAACTTGACGTTAAGATGAAACAGATGATATATTGGATTTTAGAGATCATTTTTATGCTATTTTATTAATTCAAAATTAACCGAGTTTTCTGTGCTGGAATTGGTTCCAACAAACACTTGAAAGGTTCCAGGTTCTGCGACAAAATCTAAATTGTAGTTGTAGAATTTTAAATCTTCTACTGTTATTTGAAACGTCACGGTTTTGGTCTCTCCTTTTTTAATCTCAATTTTTTGAAACCCTTTTAATTCTTTTACAGGCCTTGTTACAGAACCAACTACATCACGAACATATAACTGAACTACTTCTTTACCATCATAATTTCCTGAATTAGTAACATCAACCGAAACATTAATGCTCCCATTCACAGGCATTTGATCTGTACTTAATTTTAAATTAGAATAATCAAAGTTTGTATAGCTTAATCCATAACCAAAAGGATATAATGGTTCGTTACGAACATCGAGATAATTACTTTTAAATTTTTCAAACTTACCTTCTTTGTTTCCAAGAGGACGACCAGTATTCTTGTGGTTATAAAAGATAGGGACTTGACCCACATTCATTGGAAATGTAGCCGTTAATTTTCCTGAAGGATTTACATCACCAAAAAGCACATCTGAAATAGCTAGACCAGCTTCACTTCCTGGAAACCAGACATTCAAAATAGCAGGTACATTTTTGTCTTCATCAACAATAGCTAATGGCCTTCCCGTGAATAATACCAATACTACGGGTTTGCCAGTTTTTAATAAAGCATTTAATAAATCTTTTTGTGCTTGCGGTATTTGAAGATTAGTAACGCTACTACTTTCACCACTCAATTCAGCAGTTTCACCAATAGCAGCAATAATAACATCAGACTTTTTAGCTACTGCTAAAGCTTCATCTAATAACTGTTGGTCAGTTCTATTATCTCGCGGAATGTCTTTACCGAACATGGTTACAAGTTTTTCATACTCTAAATCATAATCAACATTGCTACCTTTAGCATATAAGATATTGGCCTTATCTCCAACAACGGTTTTTAAACCGTCTAATAGTGGATTAGATTTTTCTTGTTTGGTAGCTACGCTCCAAGTTCCTGCCATATTAACCGCTGTATTAGCCAATGGACCAATCAACGCAATAGTTCCAGATTTTTTAAGTGGCAATACATTGTTTTCATTTTTTAAAAGAACCATAGATTCGGCAGATACTTTACGTGCAAACGCTCTATTTTCTTCTGTAAATATGTGTTTTTTTGGACGGTCTAAATCAATGTATTTATAGGGATCATCAAATAGACCAACTTTATATTTTGCAGTTAGAATTCGTCTTACAGCGTTATCAATATACTCAATAGAAACACTTCCGTCTTCTACGGAATTTTTTAAGGTGGTTAAAAAGCCTTCAGAAACCATATCCATATCAGACCCAGCCTTTAATGCTTGTGCAGATACTTGCTGGAAATCTCCAACGCCGTGATACATCATTTCTTCTATTCCTGTATAATCTGTAACTACGAAGCCATTGAAACCCCAATCGTTACGTAATAAATCTGTGAGTAACCATTTGTTTCCAGTCGCCGGAATGCCATCAATTTCGTTAAATGATACCATAACCGTACCTACTCCAGCATCGATTGCTGCTTTATAAGGTGGCAAATATTCGTTGTACATTCTTATACGACTCATATCTACTGTGTTATAATCTCGACCTGCTTCTGGCGCACCATAAAGTGCAAAGTGTTTAACACACGCCATCATGGTATTGTTTAAAGATAAATCTTCGCCTTGATAACCTTCAACCATCGCTTTGGCAATTTGATTCCCTAAATACACATCTTCACCAGAACCTTCTGAAACTCTTCCCCAACGAGGGTCACGCGAGATATCTACCATAGGTGAGAACGTCCAGTTTATACCATCTGCTGTGGCTTCTTGTGCAGCCATTTGAGCTGTTTTTTTAATCAAGTCCATGTCCCAAGAAGCAGATAATCCCAATGGAATTGGAAATGTGGTCTCGTAACCGTGAATAACATCCATTCCGAAAAGCAAAGGAATCCCCAAACGGCTTTTTTCAACAGCAATCTTTTGAACACCTCTAATTTTTTCTACCGTTTTGATATTGAAGAGTCCGCCAACTTTTCCTTCTTCAATTTTCTTGGCGATATTTGAGCTTTGTGCTTGCCCAGTAGTAATATCACCTGATGACGGTAAATTTAATTGACCTAATTTTTCTTCTAAAGTCATTGAACTTAAAATAGAATCTACTTGAGATTCAAATGAATTATTATTGGCAGCTGCAGATTTACTTTCATTTGGATTGCATGACACAATAAATAGAGCCATTGAAATTAATAGAATTAAATTTTGTTTATTCATGGTTTCATTTTTTTGATTTAGAAAAAAGCCAAGGTAATAATTCAGGTTCTGCAAAGGCCGAATCCCAGCTGTTATGATTGTCGTCTGCGTATAATGTAAAATTTGGATTTCCTCCTGCTTTCAAATAGGCAGAAACCATATCGATAGAAAACTGAGGGTTAGTCACATCATCTTTTGCACCATGAAACACCCAAAGTTCTGTTTTGTTTGCGTATGTTTTAACGGTTTCGGGATTGCCGGCTCCACAAATTGCAAAGGCAGCAGTAAACATATCTGGTTTCCTATAAAGTATTTCAAAAGTCCCTTTAC
>DATGBV010000310.1:0-17893 GCA_035312485.1 Flavobacteriaceae bacterium
CAATAAATAGAAAATGATAAAATTATTTTTAAGACTCGCTTTAGGAATTGGGTTTTTGTCAGCTGTCGCAGACAGGTTTGGCTTTTGGAGTCCAGAAATTTCTGCTTGGGGAAATTGGAACAATTTTTTAGAATACACAGAGCTTATTAACCCATGGTTTCCAGAAAACTTAATTTCAATTCTAGGAATAATAGCAACAGGATTAGAAATTGTCTTTGCAATTTGCTTAATCTTGGGTTATAAAACTGAATTATTTGCCAAATTAAGCGGATGGCTTTTACTGCTTTTTGCAATTTCCATGTGGTTTTCAACTGGAATAAAAGGAGCGTTAGACTATTCTGTTTTTACGGCATCAGCTGCTGCATTTGCTTTAAGCACAATGAAACAAAAATATTTAGAAATAGATAATATATTTGATTGATGAACATTCCGCTAGGAAAAAAAATATACTTTGCTTCCGATAATCATCTTGGAGCGCCAACACAGGAGGATTCTCGTCCTCGTGAGAAAAAATTTGTGGCTTGGCTTGACGAAATAAAGCAAGATGCTTTTGCCATTTTCCTTTTAGGTGATTTATTTGATTTTTGGTTTGAGTACAAAACGGTTGTTCCAAAAGGTTTTACAAGAACTTTGGGTAAACTAGCTGAAATTACAGACTCTGGAATTCCAATTTATTATTTTGTAGGTAATCACGACCTTTGGATGAGCGGCTATTTTGAAGAAGAGTTAAATATTCCTGTTTATCATTCACCTCAAGAGTATTTAATTAACAATACTTCTTTTTTTATTGGACATGGTGACGGTTTAGGTCCTGGAGACAAAGGCTACAAACGTATGAAAAAGGTTTTTACAAATTCGTTTTCAAAATGGTTATATCGCTGGCTACATCCAGATTTGGGTGTTAAGTTGGCACAGTATCTATCAATTAAAAATAGACTAATTTCAGGCGAAGAAGATATTAAATTTCTCGGTAAAGACAACGAATGGTTGGTACAATACTCCAAACGTAAACTTAACGAAAAGCATCATGATTATTTTATTTTTGGTCATAGACATCTTCCACTGGAAATTGATCTAGGAAACAATTCAAAATATATCAATCTGGGTGACTGGATAACACATTTTACTTATGGTGTTTTTGATGGCAATAATTTTGAATTGAAATCCTATTAATTTTCATTTTCGTGTTCTTCTACGTCTTTTCTTAAATCTAATTTTCTAAACGAAGGTGATGCAATTCCCATAGTTAGTACAGTTATTATGGTCATTGTGCCTCCAAAGACTACAGCAGTAACAGTTCCCATAAGTTTAGCTGTCAAACCACTTTCAAAAGCACCTAATTCATTAGACGAACCAACAAACATTGAGTTCACAGATGCTACACGACCACGCATATTGTCTGGTGTTTTTAACTGAAGTATTGTTTGTCGTACAACCATTGAAACACCATCAGTAACACCACTGAAGAACAAAGCAACTACCGAAATCCAAAAAATTGAAGAAATTCCAAAAACAATTATACAAACACCAAACCCAAAGACTGCTCCTAATAATTTCATGCCTGCACGTTTACTTATTGGAAGATAGGCTGTAATAAACATGGTTAAAAATGCACCAACTGCTGGTGCGGCACGTAAAATTCCGAAACCTTCTGGACCAACTTTTAAAATATCTTGTGCATAAATGGGCAAAAGAGCTACTGCTCCTCCAAATAAAACAGCAATCATATCTAAACTTAAGGCTCCTAAAATAGCTTTGGTCTTAAATACAAACCTGATTCCTTCCTTTAAGCTTTGTATTACAGGTTCTCCAATTTTAGGATTTAAAATAGGCTTTCTTGGTATTTTCAAAAGAATGAGAAATGACAAAACCACCAATCCGAAAATGATACAGAGTGACCAATGAACGCCAATCCAGTTTATAGAAAACCCAGCAAATGCTGGTCCTAAAACTGTTGCCATTTGCCAAGTTGTACTATTCCAGGTTGCAGCGTTTGGATATAACTTTTTCGGAACTATTAATGCAACTAGAGAAAAAATGGTTGGGCCAAAAAATGAACGTAAAAATCCGCCAAAAAAAACGAGAGCGTATATACAATATAAAATTGTGTTTTTAGACCAATCTGAAACAATTTTTGGCCAAGTTAATAAGAACAACCCAAGGCTAATTAGCGAGAATGCAGCAATACAAGTAGCAAGAAGATTTCGTTTTTCCTTTTGATCAACAATATGCCCTGCAAAGAGTGCCATAGTTAGTGCAGGAATAATTTCCATCAAACCAATAATCCCGAGAGATAATGGGTCTTTAGTCATACTATAGACTTCCCATTCTATCACAATAAATTGCATAGACCAGCCAAAAACCAATACAAAACGAACCAGTAAAAACGTGTTGAATTCTTTAAACCTTAACGCTGCGTAAGGATCTGCTTTTGCCATAAAAGTTATGCTTTTACATCTCGTAGTTTTAACTGAAGTGACACCTTGCCATTCCACTCGTTTTCATCAATAGAGTATACTGTTCTAAAAGATTTTTTGTTAGAAACCATTTCATATTTGTCTCCAAGGTTAAAACCAATACCAACTAATTTCTCTTTTCCTGTTTGTGTTACTGTAACTCTTAAGTGCTTGTTGTTTTCACCTACACACTTTCCATAACCAGTATCTTTTAAATTTTCGGTTATAAAAATGGGCGTCATATTTCCTGGTCCAAATGGGGCAAACTGACAGAGAATACGATAAAACTTAAAAGTAACTTCGCTTAAATCGATTTGGCAATCAATTTTAATTTCTGGAATGAGTAGAGATTTATCAATAGTTTTTGAAACTTCATCTTCAAAGGCTTGCTTAAACGCTTCGTAGTTTTTTTCTTTGAGTGTTAATCCTGCAGCATATTTATGGCCTCCAAACTGTTCTATATACTCACTGCATGATTCCAACGCATTGTACACGTCAAATCCTGAAACAGATCGTGCGGATGCTGCCAATTTCTCTCCGCTTTTTGTAAAAACCAAAGTTGGTCTATAATAGGTTTCTATTAATCTAGAAGCCACAATACCAATAACACCTTTATGCCAAGTTTCATGGTAAACAACAGTAGTAAGGCGGTTCTGTTCTTTTTGTTCTTCAATTTGTTGAAGAGCTTCTTCTGTAATTCGTTGATCTGCATCACGTCTGTCTGTATTAAATTGATTAATATCTATAGCATATTCTACGGCTAGGTTAAAATCTGTTTCGGTTAAAAGGGTTACTGCATGATTTCCATGCTTCATTCGTCCTGCGGCATTTATTCTTGGTGCAACAATAAAAACCACATCTGTAATGGTGAGTTTTTCTTTTTTAACTTCTGCAATGATAGCCTTAATTCCTGGTCTTGGATTTTCATTAATTACTTGTAAGCCAAAATATGCCAAAGTTCTGTTCTCATCTGTTATAGGAACAATATCTGCTCCAATTGCTGTTGCGACTAAATCTAAATATTCAACTAAATCTTCAACTGTTTTTCCTTCCTTTAAAGCTATAGCTTGAACTAATTTGAAGCCGACTCCACAGCCACATAATTCTTTATAAGGATAATTGCAATCTTCTCGTTTTGGGTCTAAAATCGCAACCGCTTGAGGCATTTCATTTCCTGGTCTGTGATGGTCACATATTATAAAATCTATCTCTTTTTCTTTAGCATAAGCTACTTTGTCTATTGCCTTTATACCGCAATCTAGAGCAATGATCAGTGAAAAGTCATTATCATGTGCAAAATCAATTCCTTTTATTGAAATACCATAACCTTCATCATATCTATCTGGAATATATGTTGCAACATTCGCTGTCTTGGTTTTTAAATACGTTGACATTAAAGCAACTGAAGTTGTTCCATCCACGTCATAATCGCCATAAACCAAAATATTTTCATCATTGGATATTGCGCTTTCTATTCTGGCAACAGCTTTGTCCATATCTTTCATCAAGAATGGATCGTGTAAATCGCTCAAGCTTGGTCTGAAAAAAGTTTTTGCTTCCTCGTAAGTTTCAATACCGCGTTGCACTAAAAGCGAAGCTACAGTTTCATCAACTTGTAATGCTTCTTGTAAGATCTTTACTTTTTCTTGATTGGGTTTCGGTTTAAGCGTCCAGCGCATCCCTATTTATTATGATAATGAATTTCTGTCTTTATATTGGCGAATTTTCTGAACATAGCCATAACTCCGCAATATTTTTCAATGGATAAATCGACTGCTTTTTTAATCTTTCCTTGTGGTAAATTATCTCCGTAAAAATGATAATCAACAGTTACTGTGTGGTAATATTTTGGGTGTTCATCTGTCAGTTCTCCAGAAACTTCCATTTTAAAATCATCAATTTTTACTTTCATTTTATTTAAAACAGACACAATATCAAGTCCCGAACAGCCTGCAAGAGACGCTAACATCATGGCTTTGGGAGCTGCCCCAGAATTTGTGCCACCAAAATCTTTTGAAGCATCCATCATAATAGAAGGCCATCTTGGATTGTCTGATTCAAAAACCATATTTCCTTTCCATTGTGTTGTGATTTTATCTGCCATATTTTAAGTTTTAAGTTAAGAGTGCCTAAAATATTTAAAGCTGTTGTTTTAAACTTTAAATACTTATAACTTTAGCACAGTTTAAATACTATATAAGTCAAAAATACTACTAAATAATAAAAATATGCCATTAGTAACACCATTATCTGCTAACCATGATTTAGAAACAAAAAAGCTTGCTGAATTCTTTAACGAAACACTAGGTTTTTGCCCAAATTCTGTACTCACCATGCAACACAGACCAGCTATAAGTAAAGCGTTTATTAATTTAAATAAAGCCGTTATGGCTAACGAAGGACGTGTTACCTCGGCATTAAAACGTATGATTGCTTGGGTTTCTAGTAACGCTACTGGTTGCAGGTATTGTCAGGCACATGCTATAAGAGCTGCCGAACGTTATGGTGCAGAGCAAAAGCAACTAGACAATATTTGGGAGTATAGAACACATCCTGCTTTTTCTGAAGCAGAACGTTCTGCTCTAGATTTTAGTCTGGCAGCTTCGCAAGTGCCAAATGCTGTTGATGAAGAAATAAAAAATAGACTTTATAAACATTGGAATGAAGGCGAAATCGTGGAAATGCTTGGTGTTATTTCTTTATTCGGTTACCTAAACCGCTGGAATGATAGTATGGGAACCTCAATTGAAGAAGGTGCAGTAGAAAGTGGCAACCAATATTTAGGAAAGCATGGTTGGAATAAAGGAAAGCATGTTTGATTATTGATAGAACATTTTTATGCTACATATTTAAGCAAATAGTAGCAAGGGCACTACTTACAGCATTTATTTAATTCTAAATAATGTTTAGAATTATTCTTTTATATTGCCTGAAGCTGCAGTAGTAATCGTGATTTGTTGTATGTCTCTGTCAAACAAATAAAGTCCGCCTTTGTCATCTCCTATAAGATTGATTTTATCAAGAATGGTACGTGCCATTGCCTCTTCTTCTATTTGTTCAGAAACATACCATTGTAAAAAGTTATGAGTTGCATAATCTTTTTCTTCTAAAGCTATATGCACTAATTCATTTATGCTTTCAGATACCAAAACTTCATGCTTAAATAGCATTTCAAACATGTCTTTGAAAGAATTGAATGTTATGTCTGGAGCTTTTAAGGCAGATATTTGAGCATGACCGCCACGTTCGTTTACAAATTTTACCAATTTAAGCATGTGGTTTCGTTCTTCGTCAGATTGACCGTACATAAATCCGGCAACGCCTTCAAGACCTTTTACTTCTGCCCAGCAAGCCATTGCCAAATATATTTGTGCCGATTCTGCTTCTATTCTAATTTGATTATTTAATGCTTTTTCAATTTTTTCTGACACCATATTTCATTGTTTTTGTAAAGCTACATAATTTTTTACTGATATAATTTTAGAACAATTTTAAATTAATAAACCTATTTCTTTCCACCAACAACAATCACAATCTCGTTTTAAGTGGATTGGTAGTTTACTTTAAAAGTCTAATTCACCAACCCTTATATCAACTTCTTAACTCTTTTCTTTAGTTCATGTACAACTTCATCCTCAAACCAAGGATTCTTACTTAACCAAAAACGATTTCTAGGGCTTGGATGTGGTAATGGAAAGTAATATGGCAAATACTCTTGATGGTTTTTTACAGTATTGGTTAATGTTGTCTTTGCTTTGTCTTTTAAGTAATAGTTTTGAGCATACATTCCAATTAAAATAATCAATTCTATGTCTGGCATCTTATCTAATAATGTCTGATGCCATTGAGGTGCACACTCAGGCCTTGGTGGTAAATCTCCACTCTTTCCTTTTCCAGGATAACAGAATCCCATTGGGATTATAGCAAATTTAGTTGCATCGTAAAAATCTTTATCGGAAACATCTAGCCATTTTCTTAACTGTTTACCACTTGCATCATCCCAAGGAATCCCAGACGCATGTACTTTGGTTCCTGGAGCTTGGCCAATAATGACTATTTTAGATTTTGGATGTGCCGAAACCACTGGGTTTGGCCCAAGCGGTAAATGTTCCTTACAAATAGAACATTGCCTTATGTTTTGCAATAGATCTCGCATTACTTTTTTCCTTCAACCACAATCACAATTTCACCTTTCGGAGGTTTATTTGTGTAGTGTTCTAAAACTTCTTTAGCTGTTCCACGAATAGTTTCTTCGAAGATTTTGGTAAGTTCTCGCGAAACCGAAACTGGTCTGTCTTCGCCAAAATACTCGCAGAAATTAGATAATGTTTTAATGAGTTTATGTGGAGACTCATAGAAAACCATGGTTCTTGTTTCTTCTGAAAGCAATTTTAATCTTGTTTGTCTTCCTTTTTTTACTGGAAGAAAACCTTCAAATACAAATTTATCATTTGGTAAACCAGAATTAACCAAGGCTGGTACAAACGCTGTTGCGCCTGGTAAGCATTCAACTTCAATGTTGTTTTCAATACAAGCCCTAGTAAGTAAAAACCCAGGATCGGAAATTGCTGGTGTTCCAGCATCACTTATTAATGCAATGCTTATTCCTGATTTTAATTTATTGGTTAAGCCTTCAACCGTTTTGTGCTCATTGTGCATGTGATGTGATTGCGCTGGTGTAGAAATTTCAAAATGTTTTAATAGTTTTCCTGAAGTTCGGGTGTCTTCCGCAAGAATCAAATCTACTTCCTTTAAAACCTCTATAGCCCTAAAAGTAATGTCTTTTAAGTTTCCAATAGGCGTAGGAACAATATAGAGTTTACTCATTAATTAAACTTGCTTTGAATAAGCTCCATAAATCGCTCTTCATAGTCTTCTTTGCCTTGCCAGTTATTGTAATCTGGTTTTACAATAGTTTTAATGAGCTTATTTATTTCTTCAAAAGAGTTTGAGGTGTTGATTTGTGAAAGTACTCTTTCATAATCTTCATTTTTGCCTTCAAACAGATGTTTTATGAAAGCTATTTTATCATTCAAACCAATTACAATCGATTTACTTTTAAGTTTATCGTTAAGCGATTTTTGTGTATTGTCCACGGAAACAGGTTCAAAAACTGGCACGTCTCTAAAATCTGCAGTGATATCTTCTAAAGAGTACTTATGTTGTAAAGAACTCGCCGAAGTTTTTTCCACAATAGGTTTTGTTTCCTGCTCTTCTTGAGGCATATGTGCAACCATATGTTTTATTTTTTCTATAGCTGGTTCCATTATTCCGTCATCCTCTTTTTCGTCTAGATTGATATAAATCCTATCTTCTATCTCAATATTATCACTAATCTTATTATTAAATGCCTTGTCTAACATTTCAAAAAAGGACGAATCATTGCCAATGGTTGGAATATTGCCCTCAAACTGTTGGTGCGCAAACTTTAAAACAGACAACTTTTCATAAAGCTCCGTTACTTCTGCATGCATTTTTATAACATCTTCTTTTCCCTTTAACTTCAGAATCCTGTGTGCGATGCTAACTAATTCTGATTCTAACTTCTTCTTCATAACTTTTATGATTTAATCTAATTTAGGTTTTTGTTTTTTAATAAATTTACGCCACCTTTATTAAAACGAAAATTTGCTTTGTTTTAGTGTTAAAATTACAAAATGTTTCTTGAAAATACAGTAAATCATAAAGAACAATTTGGCTGGATAGAAGTTATTTGCGGCTCAATGTTTTCTGGGAAAACAGAAGAATTAATCCGTAGACTAAAACGAGCTAAATTTGCAAGACAAAAAGTTGAAATTTTTAAACCTGCCTTAGATGTGCGCTATGATGATGAAAAAGTTATTTCACATGATGATAATGAGATTCGTTCAACTCCAGTTCCAGCAGCAGCTAATATTCCTATTTTGGCAGCAGACTGTGATGTAGTTGGTATAGATGAAGCCCAGTTTTTTGACGATGAGATTGTAAATGTCTGTAACGAGCTTGCTAATCGTGGAGTCCGTGTAATCGTTGCTGGTTTGGATATGGACTTTAAAGGAAACCCTTTTGGCCCAATGCCTAATTTAATGGCTACTGCAGAATATGTAACCAAAGTACACGCTGTTTGTACAAGAACAGGAAATTTGGCACAATACAGCTACAGAAAAGCCAAGAGCAATGACCTTGTTCTTCTCGGCGAAGTTGATGAGTATGAACCATTGAGTCGGGCTGCTTTTTATAAAGCTATGTTAAGAGACAAAGTTAGAAACATGAGGGTTAATGACGCTGAAGAAGTGTTTTCTAAACCAAAAAGCTCCAATGCCTAAAGCGCAAGAAACTGTACTTGAAATAGATTTAAAAGCTCTTAAGCATAACTATGAGTATTTAAAATCTAAACTCCAGCCCAAAACTAAATTTTTGGCAGTAATTAAGGCTTTTGCTTATGGAAGCGATGCCATAGTTATAGCAAAATACCTTGAAACACTAAATGTAGATTATTTCGCTGTAGCTTATACAAGTGAAGGTGCTGCTTTACGTGATGCTGGAATAACGAAACCTATATTGGTCTTGCACCCACAGTCTGTGGGTTTTAAACTATTAATCCAACGTTGTTTAGAACCTAGCCTTTACAATGCAAAAGTTTTAAATGAATTTATTAAAGTAGCAGAAAAAGAAAATCAAAGCAATTATCCTGTTCATATTAAATTTAATACTGGATTGAACAGACTTGGGTTTTGGGAGAATGATGTTGATTATGTTGTCTCAAAAATTCAATCATCAAAAGCTGTAAAAGTAAAATCTATCTTTTCCCATCTTGCAGCAAGTGAAGATTTAAACGAAAATGAATTTACAAATAATCAAATATTGTCTTTTGAAGCTATTTCTGAAAATTTCATTAAAAAAACAGGATTTAGGCCACTGCTTCATATTTGCAATACCTCTGGAGTTTTGAATTATTCCAAAGCGCATTTAGATATGGTGCGCAGTGGTATTGGTTTATACGGTTTTGGTAATTCTGAAAAAGAGGATATGCACTTCAGGCCTATTGCAACTCTGAAATCTGTAATTTCTCAAATTCATAAGATTGAACCAGGCGAAAGTGTGGGTTATAATAGAGCCTATATAAGTGATTCTTTTTTACAAACAGCAACTATACCAATAGGTCATGCAGATGGCATTGGTCGTCAATATGGCAATGGAAAAGGCTTTATAACAATCAATGGCGCAAAAGCACCAATCATTGGCAATGTTTGTATGGATATGATTATGGTTAATGTTACAGGTATAGATTGTAAAGAAGGAGACGAGGTTATTGTTTTTGGAAAGCATCCAACAGCAACTGAATTTTCTGAAACCGCGAACACCATTTCTTATGAAATAATTACAGCTATTTCACAACGCATTAAGCGTATAATTATAAAATAGCCCTGTTTAGGTTCATTTATTATTTTTGATAATTTTACCTATATTAGTTGCTCACTAACTAAAATTTTAAAGATTATGCTTAAAGAATTTAAAGAATTTGCAATGAAGGGCAACTTGGTAGATATTGCCGTTGCTTTTGTAATGGGTGCTGCATTTAATAAGGTAGTAACTTCGTTCACAGGTGGAATTGTTTCCCCATTAGTTGGACTAATATTTAATTCCGATTTTAAAGACTTAAAATATGTGATTACTGAAGGTGTCGCAAATGATGCTGGTGAAGTATCTGGCGAAGTTGCCATACTTTATGGTGATTTTTTAACTAATACTATTGACTTTATTATTGTTGCCTTTGTTATGTTTATGGTTATTAAAGGTATTAACAGAATGAAGAAAAAAGAAGAAGAGGCTCCAGCTCCTCCAGCAGGACCTTCTGATAATGATTTGCTTGCTGAAATTAGAGATCTCTTAAAAAAATAAGGGTATTACATAATTCTCAAAAAAGCCTTTATTAATTATCATAAAGGCTTTTTTTGTATTCAATTTTTATTAAAATTTTTTATTAAAATAGGTGCTTTAAAAAATTAAATGGTATAATTTTGCAAATTAATTTGTATTAAAATGAAAGTCGCTGTTGTTGGAGCCACCGGTTTAGTTGGCAACGTTATGCTTAAAGTTCTTGAAGAACGTAATTTCCCTGTAACAGAATTAATTCCTGTTGCCTCTGAAAGGTCTGTTGGAAAAACAATCTCTTTTAATGGAAAAGATTATACTATTGTTGGTCTTTCTACAGCTGTTTCTTTGAAACCAGATGTAGCTTTATTCTCTGCTGGAGGAGGAACATCTTTAGAATGGGCTCCAAAGTTTGCAGAGGTTGGTACAACCGTTATCGACAATTCTTCAGCATGGAGAATGGATATAAATAAACAACTTGTTGTTCCGGAAATCAATGCTCATAAACTTACTAAAGAAGACAAAATTATTGCCAATCCAAATTGTTCTACTATTCAGATGGTTATGGCTTTAGCACCTCTTCATAAGAAATATAAAATCAAACGTGTTGTTGTTTCAACCTATCAATCTATTTCTGGAACTGGCGTAAAGGCAGTGAAACAGTTAGAAAACGAATTGGCTGGCATTGAAGGTGAAATGGCTTATCATTATCCAATACACAGAAACGCAATTCCGCATTGCGATGTTTTTGAAGATAATGGATATACCAAAGAAGAAATGAAATTGGTAAGGGAAACCCAGAAAATACTTGACGACAGAAGCATAGCTGTTACGGCAACCGCTGTTAGAATACCAACTTCTGGAGGTCATAGCGAAGCTGTAAATGTTGAGTTTCATAATGATTTTGACGTCAATGAAGTAAGGGAAATATTGAGCCAAACTCCTGGAGTTGTGGTACAGGACAATATAGACGTTAACACTTACCCTATGCCTATTTATGCCAATGGGAAAGATGATGTTTTTGTAGGTAGAATTCGTCGTGATGGTTCTCAGCCAAACACATTAAATCTTTGGGTAGTAAGTGATAATTTAAGAAAAGGTGCGGCAACCAATACAGTTCAGATTGCCGAAGCCTTAATTGAAAATGGTTTGTTATAATATTGTTTTAATCCATTTTAATCAAATAAAAATTCGCTCTTTAATCGAGCGAATTTTTTTGTTTTATTTTTATACTGAAAAGGTCAAGTATGCTTCAAGTAAAAAATATATCCTTTAGATATAATAATGATGTTGTTTTAAAAAACATAAGCTTTAGTGTTAAAACAGGAGAGCATGTCTCTATCATTGGTGAAAGTGGTTCAGGAAAGACCACGCTTCTAAAACTAATTTATGGAGAGTATGATTTAATTAAGGGTCAAATTTTTTGGAATAACCATGAGATTTTAGGCCCTAAATTTAATCTAGTTGTTGGACAAAGCCACATTAAGTATGTTGCTCAAGAATTTGATTTGATGCCATACAAAACGGTTGAAGAAAATGTTGGTGAATTCCTTTCCAATTTTTATCTCAATGAAAAGAAAGCCAGAGTCACTGAACTATTGGAAGCTGTAGAGTTAACAACATTCTCTAAAGCCAAAGTTCATTCTTTGAGCGGAGGTCAGAAACAGCGTGTAGCTTTAGCAAGAGCTATTGCCAAACAACCTGAAATAATATTATTAGACGAACCCTTTAGTCATATAGATAACTTTAAAAAACAATCGCTGCGGCGTAATTTATTTTCTTTTTTAAAATCTAAAAATATTACGTGTATTGTTGCTACGCATGATAAGGATGATGTTTTGCCTTATTCAGATACGGTTGTTGTATTAAACCAAGGAGAGATTATTGCAAATAATTCTCCAGAAGAATTGTTTTCCAATCCAGATAATCCATTAATTGCTTCTTTTTTTGGAGAGTATAATATTATAAATGGAGACATTTTTTATGCTCATCAACTAAAAATTGTAGATGATTCTAAATTAAAAGCTACAGTTAAAAATTCATATTTCAATGGGAGAAATTACCTTATTGAAGTAATTTTTAATAACGAAAGTGTTTTTATTGAACATTCAAAATCAATAAAACTTAATCAAATAATTTGCTTTGAAATTTCTAAATAACCGATTTTATTTGAAACTTCTGACCCCTAAATTTAATCTCATCTCCAGCTTTTTTTGATAATAAAACTTGACTAATTGGTGTATTTGGAGAAACCGCATAATAAGTGAGGTTATTTACTTGTGTTTTACCTGCACTTATTGAAATAAAGTAATTGTTCTGTGTTGTATATACAATACTGCCTAATCCAATAATGTTAGATGTTTTGGTAACATCTACTTTTGAAAGCTCTTCCTTTACTTTTTGAATTTCAGCTAATTGGTTTCCTGCTTTTTCTCTTTCTAATTGCAACATTGCTCTTCCTGTTTCGTGTTTGTCTCCAGCCGAACTTTTGGTTTCAGACATTAAAGATTCTTGAATTTCAGAAATTGTTGCATTTATTGTACTAAACCTATTTTCTATAAAACTTAAGCATGCTTTGTATAGTTCTTCCTTAATATCCATTTATACTAAATCAGCTATTTCCTTTCCAATAGAACTTCCTATTGCAACACCCATTCCTCCTAGTCTTACACCGCAAAACACTCTGTTAGAAATTTGCTTTACAATTGCTTTCTTTTTACCACCAACACCCATGATACCACTCCATCTCATGTCAATTTCAAAAGGTGTGTTCGGCAGAATTATTCTTTCCAAAAGATTTTCTAATTGATTTTGAATAAGCTTTGTTTCTCCGAATTCCATAGTTTCTTCACCTTTAATGTCAAGGTTTCTTCCACCTCCTAACAAAATTCTGTCGTTAATATTTCTAAAGTAATAAAAGCCCTTATCTATATGAAAGGTTCCTTTTATATGAAGATCCTTAATTGGTTTTGTTATTAAAACTTGTGCTCTTGCAGGTTTTACATCTTCATTTAATAATTTTGAAGCAAACCCATTGGTAGCTATGATTAACTTTGATGTCGAAAATTCAAATTGATCTGTCATTATTTTAACAGAATTTACCTCATCAGAAAAGGTTTCTACTGAAACATTATTCAATATTTTTATGCCTTTATTAAGAGCCAAAGACATTAATGAATCCATCATTTTTCCCGTGTCTAACTGACCTTCAAAAGGGTTAAAAACACATTGTTCTTTAATGTCCTTAAAATTGAAGATGTTATCTTTTAAAACAAATACATCTTCCTTAAAAATCGAGTTTAATAGCTTATTGATGTATTCCCTTTTTGATAAACAATTTGAATAAAAGTCATCATCATTTTTGAATAATTCAAAACCGCCATGCTGTTTATATTCAATCGTTTTGTCTCCTAAAACTTCTCGTAATGTTTTTAAGCCTGTTATCCTTTTATTCAAAAGCTCCAGAACTTCTTCTTCTGTGTGAAAGTTTAAATCTTCTAAAATTTCGCTTAAACTACCAAAGCAGGCAAAGCCTGCATTTTTTGTACTTGCGCCTTGAGGTAAAACTCCTCTTTCTAAAATAAGAATGTTTGCTTTTGGGTTCTTAATTTTAAGCTGTATTGCACAGTTTAATCCTACAATTCCGCTACCTACGATTGCAAAATCAACATTTGAAAGCCAACTTTTAATTTCCCAATAACTTAAATTCATTTTGTGAAATTGGTTTTTGTTGAGAGAAAAGATACATATAAAAAACTCCGAAAAAAATTCGGAGTTAATATTTAATGAGTTATTCTTCTTCGTCCTGGATCACAAAATCTTCCATGAATTTTGTGGTATAATTACCCGCTAAATAATCTGGATGATTCATTAATTGTCTATGAAATGGAATTGTAGTTTTAATGCCTTCAATAATGAATTCGTCCAAAGCGCGTTTCATTTTATTAATAGCCTCTTCGCGCGTTTGAGCAGTGGTTATCAACTTGGCTATCATAGAATCATAATTTGGTGGAATTGTATATCCTGCATAAACATGCGTGTCAAGTCTAACGCCATGGCCGCCTGGAGCGTGCAATGTGGTAATTTTACCCGGAGATGGTCTAAAGTCATTGAATGGATCTTCAGCATTAATCCTGCATTCAATTGAGTGTAAATTTGGCGTATAGTTTTTCCCCGAAATTGGTACGCCTGCAGCAACAAGTATTTGTTCTCTTATTAAATCAAAATCTATTACTTGTTCTGTTATTGGGTGTTCTACCTGAATACGTGTATTCATTTCCATGAAGTAAAAATTTCTGTGTTTATCCACCAAAAACTCTACTGTTCCCGCGCCTTCATATTTAATATATTCGGCAGCTTTTACTGCAGCTTCGCCCATTTTTTTTCGAAGTGCAGCTGTCATGAATGGTGAAGGGACTTCTTCGGTTAGCTTTTGATGTCTTCTTTGCACAGAACAATCTCTTTCAGATAAATGACAAGCTCTCCCCGTAGAATCTCCAACAATTTGAATTTCAATGTGTCTAGGCTCTTCAATGAGTTTTTCCATATACATACCATCATTCCCAAATGCAGCTTTAGATTCCTGTCTTGCAGAATCCCAGGCGTCTTTTAGTTTTTCTGGTTTCCATACAGCTCGCATTCCTTTACCACCTCCACCAGCAGTTGCTTTAAGCATTACTGGAAATCCTATTTCATTTGCTAGCTTTTCACACTCTTCAAAGTCTTCTATAATACCATCACTACCAGGTACACATGGTACTCCAGCAGCTTTCATAGTGGCTTTTGCAGTGGCTTTGTCTCCCATTTTTGAAATCATATCTGCCGAAGCTCCAATAAATTTTATTTGGTGTTCTTCGCAGATTTTTGAAAATTTTGCGTTTTCAGATAAAAACCCATAGCCTGGATGTATGGCATCTGCATTTGTAATCTCGGCAGCAGCAATAATGTTTGCCATTTTTAGATAAGACTCACTACTTGGTGGTGGGCCAATACAAACAGCTTCGTCTGCAAACTTTACATGCAAACTTTCTTCGTCTGCCTTAGAATAAACCGCAACGGTCTTAATTCCCATTTCTCTACAGGTTCTAATAATGCGTAATGCAATTTCACCTCTATTTGCTATTAATATTTTTTTAAACATAAATTCTTCAAATTTTCAATATTCAAAAAACAAATTTCAAGTTTTAGTTTTGAAACTTGGGAATTGAAAATTGTGATTTTACATTATGATGGGTCTACTAAAAATAATGGTTGATCAAACTCTACTGGAGAAGCATCGTCAACTAAAATCTTAACAACTTTTCCAGAAATTTCAGACTCAATTTCATTAAATAGTTTCATGGCTTCAATAATACAAAGCACGTCACCTTCACTAATAGTTTGCCCTACTTCTACAAAAACGGGTTTTTCTGGAGCAGATTTACGATAAAAAGTTCCGATAATTGGAGATTTTATTGTGATGTATTTAGAATCATCTGATGAAGACGTTTCTGCAGGCGTTGCAGGTGCTTGAACAGGTGCTTGTTGAACCGGTTGCGATTGAGGAATTTGTTGGTTTACCGGAATCTGCTGTACGTATGTTGTTTTTTCTTCTTTATCGTCCTTTCCGGTTTTTATGGTGACTTTAACATCACCCATTTCCAATTTAACCTCACTTGCGCCAGATTTAGCAACAAATTTGATTAAGTTTTGAATATCCTTTAAATCCATAATAATTAAATATTTTAATTAATTGTTAGTTAGTTTAGTTATAAGAGTTATAAGCCCATGTTAAATATATGGAACCCCAAGTGAACCCTCCTCCAAAAGCAGCAAAAATTAAATTATCTCCTTTTTTGAGTTGACTCTCGTAGTCATTTAAAAGTAAAGGTAGGGTTGCTGATGTTGTATTGCCATATTTTTGAATATTCATCATTACCTTTTCTTCTTCCAAGTTCATTCTACTGGCTGTAGCATCTATAATGCGCTTATTTGCTTGATGCGCAACTAACCATGTAACATCATTATTGGTTAAATTATTGCGTTTCATTATTCTTTCAGCTACATCTGCCATATTGAAAACGGCATTTTTAAAAACAGTTTTTCCGTCTTGATATACATAATGCTTTCCTTCTGCCACAGCTTCTGGAGTTGAAGGGTAAGATGAGCCTCCATAGGTTGCTTGTAAAAATTCCCTGCCAGAGCCATCGCTTCGTAAATATTCGTCCTGTAGACCAATGCCTTCTTCATTTGGCTCAAACAAAACTGCTCCTGCACCATCTCCAAATATGATACAAGTCGCTCTGTCTTTATAATTTATAAATGAAGAGTTTTTGTCCGCTCCAATAAGCAGTATTTTTTTATACTTTCCGGACTCAATATAGCTAGCAGCAGTTGACATACCAAACAAAAAACTGGAACAAGCAGCTTCTAAATCGTATGAAAAAGCATTTACGGCTCCTATTTCTGTAGCTGTATAAGCGGCTGTTGATGCTGCTTTCATGTCTGGCGAAGCAGTGGCAACAATAACTAAATCAATTTCCTTTGGGTTTAAGTTAGCTTTCTTAATAAGGTCTTTGGCTGCGTTAATTGCCAAAAAGGAAGTTCCTTTTCCTTCTTCTTTAAGAATTCTTCTTTCTTTAATTCCGGTTCGTGTAGTAATCCATTCATCATTAGTATCAACCATGGTTTCGAGTATTTGATTGGTTAATACATATTCTGGCACATAAGCACCTACAGCTGTAATTGCCGCTGAGATTTTACTCATACCTATAATGTTAATTTGACCAAAAAAACGACAAAAAACACTTGATTTTATTCAAAATCGTTAAATTTTGGTCTAATTTTATGCAAATTAAGTTGTTTTTATGTTATAGAAAAATTTATCATAAAAAAAACGCTCACAAGTGAGCGCTTTGTTTTTATTGCCGCATAATTATTTATGCTACATTTTCTATTTCAGTATTGTCAATTAAAACCTGTCCTCTATAATATAATTTTCCTTCAAACCAATGAGCCCTGTGGTACAGGTGAGCTTCTCCAGTTGTTGGACAAGTAGCAATTTGTGGCGCAGTTGCTTTATAATGCGTTCTTCTTTTATCTCTTCTGGTTCTAGAGATTTTTCTTTTAGGATGTGCCATTTTTTATATTATTTATCCGTTAATAGTTTTTTTAATGAATCCCAACGAGGATCTATTTCTTTATTTTCCTTTTTATTCTCCTTATCTATAGGGCTTAACTCTTCTAATCTTTTAAGTATATCTGAATTTAATGTACCATCCTTTACTCCTGGATGAATTCTTTTTGGTGGTACAGCCAAAACAATCAATTCATAAACATATTGTTGTATGCTTATTTCATATTCGCCGTGCGGAATTATAAGAATATCAATGTTTTCATCATTATATTCATTTCCAAATTTAACAACCAAATCAAATTCGTTATGGATTTCTTGATTATAAGGTTCATTTGTTAAATCACAATTAATATTTACATGTCCAGAAATATTAAAATGTAATTCTAATAACGTTGTTTTCTTTTCTAAAACAACCGATACTAAAACCTCTGTATCGTTAAACTCTTCATACTCAAAATGTTCAAAGAAC
>DATGBV010000311.1:0-12824 GCA_035312485.1 Flavobacteriaceae bacterium
TTTCCACATTATTTCCTAAAGTGTAAGGTTTTCGTACAAAGCGGTCATCAATTGCTGTAAAATCATGATTGTAACTTGTCTTGAACGTTAATTTTTCTGGTATTATATCAGCTTCAAAATATATATTAGCTAATAAATTTCTATGCTTATGCTCATTTATGTTGTTTCTCATTACTGGGAATGGGTTTTGAGTACCACGATATCCCAAAAGTTGCGCATTGGAATATCTAACTGGCGAAGCATCTGTGTTTTGTTCGTCAAAAACTGGCATAATTGGTACTGCATAATACGCCTGAAAAAATGCAGTAGTTTCTTCTGCATATCTAGTAGAATTACTAAATATCGTACTAGCACCTATTTTAAATCTGTCTGAAATGTCTACATCTACCTTAGCACGAATATTAAAGCGTTCATATTCATTTTTCATATCTAAAATACCTTCTTGCGAAAAATAGTTGGCACCTACAGAATAGGAAACATTTTCCGCACCTCCTGTTACACCAATACTATGACTTGAAATAAATCCTGGTCTTAAAATTTCATCGTACCAATCTGTATTAGGAACAGGAACATTAGGATTTACGCGACTACGACCAAAGCGTTGCATGGCATTTAACACAAATTGAATATCTGCATCTGAACCAGATTCATAGACCATAGTGGTAAACTGCTCTGAATTAGCAAGCTTCAATACGTTTTGAGCATATTGCACACCTGTATAACCATCATATTCAAACTGTGGTTTTTGTTCTTTTTTACCTGTTTTTGTTTTAATAATAATTACGCCATTTGCCGCTCTTACACCATAAATGGCCGATGATGACGCGTCTTTTAAAACAGTTAATGATTCGATATCTTTACTATTTAAAAAACTTATATTATCATAAAACATACCATCAACAACATATAATGGATTTCCATTATTGTCATTATATGAACCAAGGCCTCTCAACCTTACTTTTGGAGAACCTCCTGGCGATCCTGTACTTACAATTTGAACACCAGAAACTTTTCCTTGTAAAGATTGCATCACATTGGAAGCTGGGGTTTTTTCAATTGATTCAGTTGAAACAGTTGAAATTGAGCCTGTTAAATCTGCTTTCTTTTGTGTACCATAACCGACAATAACAATTTCATCCAGTGCTTCCACATCTGGTTCCATTGCAACATTTATTACGGTTTGATTACCAATAGTTACTGTTCTAGTTTTAAGCCCAATAAAGCTGAACTCTAATACTTCTCCTTGATTTACTAAAATAGAATACAGACCATCAAAATCTGTAGTTACACCTCTACTAGTGCCAACAACAATAACATTCACACCTGGAACAGGCATACCGTCTTCGGTACTGGTGACTTCACCAGTAATAGTTATGTTTTGTGCAAAAGTGCTGATTGAAAATAGAAAAATTAGGATTAAATTAATCTTTGCTTTCATATAAATTGATTTAGATTTGTTAGATTTTGACTAATTTATATGCTATTATATAAAATTGAAAAAAAGTCTTTACATTATAAATACGTCATGGATGGTTAAACGCTATGATTCTTTATAAATGGCGTATAGTATAGCTTCATTTAAAAATAAGCAATTATTGCTAATTTTCAAAAATTAATGCCAAAATGACGTAGTGATGACGTATAAAAGAAAAGCGAAATAAGTATAATTTAATGCCTATTATTTGATATTTCGTAAAAAATCGGCTAAAGATTTATCATTTTCTAAATTTAATTTGCGTTTTAGTCGATATCTGTGGGTCTCTACACCTCTTATAGAGATATTCATTAATGGCGCAATCTCTTTAGTCAACAAATTCATTTTAATATAGGCACAAATTTTTAAATCTTTATGGGTTAAATGTGGATATTTTGATTTAAGTTCATTAAAAAACTCTTCGTGAACTTGGTTAAAATTGTATTCAAAAACTTCCCACTCATCTTGATGGCCAATTGAGTTGTTAACTTTTTTAAGCATTTTCTTAAATGCCCAATAATTGCTGAAACTATCCTTATTATGTAAGAGTTCATTTTTAATCTCTAACATGGATTCATTCTTTTTAACTAAAGCCATTGCAGTATTTGCCAATTGTTTACTTTTTAACTTAACTTCATTCTTTAATGCCTCGGTCTTTAATTGCATTATTTTCTTTTCACTTTCTATTGACTTTTGTTTTAGTAATTCCTCTTGCTCTTTTTCAAACTTTTGCTGTAATAAATGGTGCTCTTTATTTATTTTTCTTTTATGTAAAACAAAAATAAAGCTTGCCGCTATTAATGCTAACAAAAAATATAGTAAGACGCCAATTATACCTTCATACCATGGAGGTAGTACGGTTAATTTCAGTGCTTTGTTGGACGATATTATGCCAGATGAATTTACTGTTCTGAACAGAATAGTATAGTCTCCATCATTTAAATTGGGAATATCTAACTTTTCATTTTCCATTTTATACCAATGGATAGTATCTAATGTAGGGATTGAATATTCGAAATAATAATCTGTAGATTTTGGAGAAGAAATTGAGATACTTACATTTTTATTGTAAGGTGTTTCAACCAACTCAATTGAATCTATCTCGATTAACTTTTTGTCAACTGATATCTTTTCTATTATTGGTTCCTGCAAAACTGTTTTTTCAGAATAATTTTTTGTATCAATCAACATAAACCCATTGTATAAGGCCAATGCATATATTGAATCGTTAATTTTAGAGATTCTTTCAGATCCAACAATCAATCTATTTTTAAAAAACCTACTGGTTAGTGTTAAGTTATAATCATTATCAATCAAAGATTTAAAATTAATTTGATTATTATCATCTTTCACTACTATTTGATCTGAATCTGAATCTGAAATTAAATAGGAGTTTTTACCAAAACTTTCATTCAACAATGTATAAGGTACAATACTGTCTAATAAAGGTTCGTATTTTTGCCATCCGTCATTTGTTTTAAAACAGATATCATTTTTAATTTTATTAACTCTCACATTATAATTAGACCAAAGCCCTTTATCTTGATAATCAATTATATTATTCACCATTCCGGTTTCTTTATCAAGCATAATTTTATAAACTCCTTTATAAGCATGAGCAGCCCATAGCGTAAAAGGATCTTCGAACTCTAAATATTTAATTGGAATAGTTGTTTCGCCCAAATGTTTGGTTTTCCAACTGGTAATATTATTTTTAAACTCAACCAAGCCAGCATACGTACCTTGAATAAAAGTGTCAATAAATTCAGGCTTCTTTTTAATTGTCCAGCCACCAGTAAATTCTGATATTTTTTTGAGTACATTATTTTCTATTATATATGAGCCATTATTATGGCCACAATATAATTTTCCGTTTATTTCCTTTAATTCCCATACTTGCCCTTGAGAGTCTTTGATAAACTGTAATTTAAAATTATTGTCAATAAAAAATAGGCCAGTATTGCTTCCAATATAAATTAAATCATTATACCGGATTATATCATACACAGCACCTAGTTTACCAGAATAATCATTGAAAAAAGAATGATGGCTATTTAAATCTACAAAAGCAACTCCATTATCTAACCCAAGCCAAAGTTTTGTGTCTGTACTATCTGTACCTTGACTCAAAACAGTATTATTATTTAAGCCGTTTTCTTTATTAATATGATAAATTACATCACCATTACTATTGGTGATATAAACTCCATTTTTAATGGTGCCAAAAACCAAATTGCCATTTTCCAATTTAGTAAAGCTATCTAACTGGTGCTCCTTTATCAACTCGCTTATTTCTGATTGCCAGTGTGAAAAAGTGTTGTTCTTACTTATAAAGCAACCTTTTAAAGCCGTTACTATTAATAGACCTTCCTTGAAGCTTGTTATTGACATAACTTCAGTGTCAAATAAATTAGGATTAACAATTGCAGGAATTAAAATATCATCTTCTAATACAAAAATCCCTTTCTTTAAGGTGCTTACATAAAGTTGATCGTTAACAACGTTGCAAGAAATTATTGTTGACGAAGACTCTAGATTGATAATTTTATTATCTCTATATATGTACACATTTGAAAATGACCTAAAAACTATATAGTCTTTATAAGGAATTATTTGCCAATACTCTTCATTTTCAGATTTATCATTTTCTATGAGATGACTTAATGAATTATAAACCAGTTCACCTCTTGAATCAGTTTTCCAAACACCAAACTCTTCATAAGATCCAGTATAAATTACATCATTATGTGCCAAAACAGACCGAACAATGGTTTTATTTGGTAACTGTAAAAAGTCCCATTTTAGTCCGTCATATTCAAGCAAACCATTGTCGTTGGCAACATATATTTTACCATTATCAGCAATAGAAATATCCCAATTTTGGTTACCTGCGTTGTATTGAGATAATGAATAGTTTTGAAAATAAGGCGTGTATTGAGCAAATAGATTTATAGATCCAAAAAAGAATAATGAAAATAAATAAAATGCTAACTTCATATAATTCAAATATATTCAATTTAGAAATATAATGATATCTATAGTTTACTCAATCTATTGGAATCAATCTAGAAGGCGATTTAAGAATAGGTTACTGTAGTGAACAAAAAAGCCCTTACAAATTTGTAAGGGCTTTTAAGTAAGATTTTTTTACTACTTCAATTAGTTGGTAGCATCTTCTACAGCATCAGCAGTTTCATTTGCTGCATCTTCAACTGCATCAACAGCTTCACCAGCGGCATCAACAGCATCGTCAATAGCTTCGCCAGCATCTTCCATAGCACCTTCTGTAGCATCCATTGCATCGTCAGCTGCTTCATCTACAGCTTCAGTAGCATCTTCTACAGCTTCTTCAGCATTTTTTTTAGTATCTCTACAAGATGTGAAAGAAATACTTAAAGCTAATAATAAAGCAAGGCTTAATAATAATTTTTTCATTAGTTTATAATTTTAGTGTTAATTATTTTGCGAAAATAACAACTTCTTGTTAATTTCTGCAATGAATCAGTTAAGATTTTTAACATTTTTTTTTAAAAACTTTAACATTTTCAGTTTAATTTACGAGTAAACTCCATAATTTGGATTACGGCACCTTTATTTTTTTTTACATAATTATGGTTTAGTGCACCAATTTTTAACCGCTCGTCTTTGTTTTCTATTAAAGGATTCAATGCTCTTTTAAACCCTTCAACCGTTGAAATAGAAAACATACCTCCAATTTCAATCATATTTTTGGCTTCTGGATATTTTGAATAGTTTTCCCCGATAATAATAGGAACTCCAAAAACTGCCGCTTCTAAAGTATTGTGTAAACCTTTAGTACCCATTGCACCACCAACATAAGCTATATCTGCATAATTGTATATTTTTGAAAGAAACCCAACAGTATCAATAATAAAGACCTGAAATTTCTTTAAGTCTTTATTTTCTTTTTGAGAATATAAAATTGAACTTAATTTTATTCTTTTTTGCAACTTTTCTATATGAGTAGTTTTAATATCATGAGGCACCAATACAAATTTAACGTTATGTGAATATTGGGAGTTGATGTATTCTATCAAAATATCTTCATCTTCTGGCCAAATACTTCCAGCTACAAAACACAAACAATCTTGCTTGAATTCTTCAATAAAATTGAGAAAATTATTTTGATCTAGTTGATTTAAAACCCGATCAAATCTTGTATCACCAGAAACAGTAACTTCATTATAGCCAATACTTTTTAATAAATTTTTAGATTGTTGGTCTTGAGTAAAAATATGATCAAAAGAAAATAAAGCCTTTTTTAATTCTTCTCCATAAAATTTAAAAAAAACTTGATTTTTCCTGAATAAAGCTGAAATTAAAATCGTTTTATAGTTTCCTTGATTTAAAGTTGATAGATAGTTTGGCCAAATTTCATACTTTACAAAAATCGTTAAATCTGGTTTTAGAATATTAACAAAATTCTGCGCATTCTCTTTGGTGTCTATAGGCAAGTAGACAACAATATCTGCTAGAGACTTATCTTTTTTTACTTCATAACCTGAAGGCGAAAAAAAGGATAGAACAATTTTATGATTTTTATATGTAGACTTTAATTCTTCAAAAACTGGCAAACCTTGTTCATATTCTCCTAAAGAAGCACAATGAAACCAAAGTGTCTTGTCAGTGTCGCTTAACTTGCTTTTTAAAAGATTAAAGGTGTTTGACCTTCCTTTAACACCTAATTGTATTTTTCTGTTGAAAGGAGCAATACATTTCAATCCAAAGTTTGCTAAACCAATGCTTATGTTATAAATGAAACCCAACAAAATTTATTTATTGCTAAAATACATTTCTTTAAAATAAATACATTGGTTCGCGTAAATGAATTTTGTAATTTCGCTAACTATGAAACGAACATTGACAAATTTTAAAGATTACTTTATAGAAGTAAATAATTAAAATTTTTAATGAGAGAACGGAGTGGTTACACACGTTCTTAATTTTATAATTTATTTATTAATAGTTAATTAATAAAATTTAAACGTGTGAAAAAAATACAAATGGTTGACTTAAAAGGTCAATATGGTGAGATAAAAGATGAAGTGAACTCCTCAATTCAAGATGTCATTGATAACACTTCATTTATCAACGGCCCGAAAGTCCATCAATTTCAGAAAAATCTAGAAAATTATTTAGGTACAAAGCATGTAATTCCATGTGCCAATGGCACAGATGCATTACAAATAGCTATGATGGGATTAGGACTTAAACCAGGAGATGAAGTCATTACAGCCGATTTCACTTTTGCTGCAACAGTTGAGGTTATTGCTCTACTTAATCTCACACCTGTTTTGGTTGATGTTAATCCAGATGATTTTAATATTAATATCGAGGCCATTAAAAACGCTATTACAGCTAAAACTAAAGCTATAGTTCCAGTACATTTGTTTGGTCAATGTGCCAATATGGAAGCCATTATGGAAATAGCCGATGCTCACAATTTGTTTGTTATTGAAGATAATGCACAAGCCATTGGTGCAACCTACACATATAAAGATGGTAAAAAAGTAAAAGCTGGAACGATAAGTCATGTAGCTTCTACCTCTTTTTTTCCTTCAAAAAATTTGGGATGTTATGGAGATGGAGGAGCCATTTTTACAAATGATGATGATTTAGCTCATACCATTAGAGGCATTGTAAATCATGGTATGTATGTTAGATATCATCATGATGTTGTAGGAGTAAATTCTAGATTAGATAGTATTCAAGCTGCTGTTTTGGATGCTAAACTGCCTAATTTGGATGTTTATAATCAAAAAAGGATGGAAGCAGCTAAAAAATATGATGAAGCCTTTATAGGTATTTCTAATATTGAAACACCTTATAGAAATGGAGAAGAAGACAATCATGTGTTTCATCAATATACATTAAAGGTTAAGAATTGTGATCGTGATGCTCTTGCTACATATTTAAACCAGAATGATATCCCTTGTGGTATCTACTATCCAATTCCGCTTCACAAGCAAAAAGCTTATGAGGATTCTAGATATAAAGAAGAAGATTTTGAAGTTACTAACCAGTTAGTTAAAGAAGTGATTTCCTTGCCCATGCATACAGAATTAGATGATGAACAAATTAGATTTATTACTTCAAAAGTTATAGAATTTGTAAATGGATAGAATATTAGTCACAGGTGGTTTAGGGTTTATAGGATCTCACACTGTAGTAGAACTTCAAAATGAAGGTTATGAGGTTGTTATTATTGACAATCTATCAAATTCATCAATTAACGTATTGGATGGAATTACTGCCATTACAGGAAAGCAGCCCATTTTTGAAAAGCTTGATTTAAGAGATAAATTTAAAGTTGAAGATTTTTTCAGAAAGTATCAAAACATTAATGGAGTTATACATTTTGCAGCTAGTAAGGCTGTTGGTGAAAGTGTTGAAAATCCTCTTTTGTATTATGAGAACAACATAAATACTTTAATTTATTTACTACAGGAATTGAAAAAGTTAGATCATTCTAATTTTATTTTTAGCTCGTCCTGTACTGTTTATGGACAAGCTGATGAATTACCTATAACTGAAGATGCTCCAGTAAAACCTGCCGAATCTCCTTATGGAAACACTAAACAAATTGGTGAAGAAATTATACAAGATACCTGTAAGATTAATCAACATATAAAGGCTATTTCGTTGCGTTATTTCAATCCAATAGGTGCTCATGAAAGTGCTAAAATTGGAGAACTTCCAATTGGTGTCCCACAAAACTTGGTTCCTTTTATTACCCAAACGGCGTCAGGTTTACGTAAAGAACTTTCAGTTTTTGGTAATGATTACCCAACTCCAGATGGCACTTGTATTCGAGATTATATTCACGTTGTAGATTTGGCAAAAGCACATGTAGTTGCTTTAGAAAGATTAATGAACAGTAAAAACAAATCTAATTATGAAGTGTTTAATGTTGGTACAGGAACTGGCAGTTCGGTTTTGGAAGTAATACAATCCTTTGAACGCGTTTCAGGAGAGAAACTAAATTATAAATTTGCAGATAGAAGGGTAGGAGATGTTATTGCTGCGTATGCAAATACTAAAAAAGCAAATACTGAATTGGGTTGGAATGCAAAACTTTCTCTTGATGAGGCCATGAAATCAGCATGGAAATGGCAACAGAGTTTATGAAACTTTAAAAAACCACCTTATATAAGGTGGTTTTTATTTTTATTGATGTTTTTCTCAATTATAGCATTTTTAATTTATTCAATAATTAATTATAAATCTGTTAATGATTAATCACTTTAAATATTATATTAATAATAATAATCTGATTAACAATGATTTAACCTTCATTTCTTTGATAAGCGTTAAAACCTTTGTTTATTTGTGCCTAATGATAAATGATATTATGAAATTGATAAAAGTAAAAAGACAAACAAAAACAGAGAAAAGGCACACACCTCAAATGGGTGAACTACTTACCAAAGTGACCTACATTAAAGTGATGTTTTTAAACATTCCTTACAAGACACTTCACAAATACAGAGAAACCTATTATGGTGAAGTTAAGGATTGTGCAGACTGTAATCTGGCAACCTAGATTCAAAGATTAAATTGAAGTTTTTTCTATTTCAGATTTGTTGGGTTTAAAACTGACAAACAGTAAAAGTCCCATGCCTAACATTACCGACATATCTGCTACATTAAATATGCCTGTTCTAAAAACACCTCCTAGATCTATGTGTAAAAAATCGGTGACTTCACCATAGACTATTCGATCGTAAAGATTGGCTAAACCACCACCAATAATGCAAGTAAAACCAACTAAAGATACTTTATCTATGGTTTTATTTACAAAAACATAGCGCAAAACAAAGAGCAAAACCACACTTGGTAAAATAAGTAAAAGTATAAGCCTTAAAACAGGATTTAAATCGCTTCCCATACCCAAAAAAGCTCCTTTGTTTTCTACTTTGGTCATGATGAGGTAATCTCCAATTAAAGGAATGATTTCATTGTAAACAACATAAATTCTCACTAAGATTTTAGAAACCTGATCGAGTGCAATGTTGATGATTACTAATACAATAATAAAAACTGAACGGGATAGTTTCATAGGTTATGCTTCACTGCCAAAAGTTGCAGAAGACGTTTCTACTTCTCTATGTATTTTCTTCACTAAACCTTGTAACACTTTTCCTGGACCGACTTCTACAAAATCTGTTGCACCATCAGTAATCATTTGTTGTACAGATTGTGTCCATCGAACAGGTGCTGTTAATTGCGAAATCAGATTCGCTTTAATTTCAGCTTCATTAATCACAGCACTTGCCGTTACGTTTTGGTAAATTGGGCAACTAGGTTTACTAAATGTTGTGCTTTCTATTGCAGCAGCAAGTTCTTCTCGAGCAGGTTCCATTAAAGGCGAATGAAATGCGCCACCAACAGGTAACACCAAAGCACGTCTAGCACCTTCTGCTGTTAGAGTTTCACAAGCTTTATTAATAGCTTCAATTTCTCCTGAAATTACTAATTGACCAGGACAATTGTAATTTGCTGCAACCACAATGCCTTCGGTTGTGGCACATATTTTTTCTACTATATCGTCATCCAAACCTAAAACAGCTGCCATTGTACTTGGTTGTATCTCGCAGGCTTTTTGCATAGCTGTAGCACGTTGTGAAACCAGTTTTAAACCATCTTCAAAGGTTAATGCACCATTGGCGACCAATGCAGAAAACTCGCCAAGAGAATGACCAGCAACCATATCTGGTTTAAAGCTGTCTCCTAAAGTTTTTGCCAGGATTACTGAATGTAAAAAAATAGCTGGTTGTGTGACTTTGGTTTCTTTAAGGTCTTCTGCAGAACCTTCAAACATAATATCTGTAATGTTAAAACCAAGAATATGATTGGCTTTTTCAAAGAGTTCTTGTGCTAAAGGCGAATTCTCGTAAAGGTCTAATCCCATGCTGGAAAATTGTGCACCTTGACCTGGAAATATATAGGCTTTCATGTTGGATTAATTTTAGTGTTGCAAAAATAGGAATTAATTGGGAATAGAAAGTATTAGTTGTAGGTTACAATAATATTGGAGTCAATTTTTTTGGATTTTACCACTTTTGTTTTGAGGAATTCATTTATAACTATGCTATAAAGTTTAGAAGAAGGTGTTTTTGAAAACTCATCTTGTATGAAGCCTCCAAGTATATAGATTTTGTTATTGTAATAATAAAGCTCTGATGCTTTTAAAAATAAATCAATATTATATTCATTTAACTCTTTGGTATTTATGTTGTATGTTAACATTTTACGATAATCAAATATGTAAATAATATCATTATTATATGTTAAAGCTGGGTTTTCTATACCAGTAAAGAGTTGGCCTTCTTTATTCCATTTTCCAGTAGTGATATTATAAGATTCTATTTCAGAGATAGGTTTTCCATTAAATCCGCCTATCAAGTATATTTTGTTATTTATTAAAATACCTTTTACCTCTTTTGCTGATAACATATCCTTTAATTCATACCAAAAACCGGTTTTAAGGTTATATATATGTGACTTGTTTGTATAAATTTTCTCCCCATTCTTATTTAGTTTTAGAGATCCTCCTAAAACCATTATATTATTACCATAAACAAAAGATTCAAAATTTACAGCTTGATGTGGATTTGTATCGTCTATTGTAATTGTATTATCTTTTAAATTGAAAATTTCAATTTTATCATCTAAATATTCCTTTTTTCTGTTTATAGAAAACGTTTTACCACCTAGAATATATAGTTTTCCGTTAAAATAATTCAATTTGTTATAGGCACGCTTTCTAAATTTTAAGGAGGTAGATGTCCATTCATTTTTGTTTATATCATACATCTGTAAATCACCTTTATAATTTTCCCAAGACGCATTCATTCTCATTTCCTTTAAAAGATCATTAAAAGTAGCTCCCGGGATTTTGCTGACTTTATCAAGAGCTCTCTTTTCAGTATATTCAATATATGAGGCATCTCCACCAATAACATATATTTTTGAATCGACTAGTGCAGAGGCAAAAGAATGCAAACCATAATCGAGAGAGGATAATTTTTTGAAATGTAATTTTGGATTTAATGTTTTATTTGAAGTTAGAACAACCTGTTCAAGATTTTCTATCTTTTGTGAAAGATAAACTACATAATTGGCTTTAATCAATTCTAAAAAGGTTATTTTTTTGGATGTATAACTAATCATTGAAAACTGAATGGTGTCATTATTGCTAATGTTTGATTTTAAATAAAACACACCTTTTATATTGGTTACAGTTCCTTTTTTTGTGGTGTTTAAGTATACATTTACATTTTCTAAAGGCTTATCAGATTGCAAGTCTAAAACAACGCCTTTAATATTTTGGCTAACTAAAGTGAACGTTGTAAAAAATAAGAGTATGACTAGTTTCATTTGTATAAAGATAACGATTCTAGGTTGTTTGTATGCTAACCTTTTACCTTTATGTCATTCAAAGATTAAACCATTTATGTTTTAAAAATTAAGCTATTTTTTTGAGAAAGTCAAGATATTAGTTGGATCTCATGGCAAGCATCTCATTTTTGGCAATTCGGTTTTTTAGAATATTCAGATAGCGTAATGCATTTTTATCTCTGTAATCTGTATATGCTTTAGAAGCCCAATCAGTAGCTGCTAAAAGATCTCCATTTATTTCGTTAATGATTGCCATGTTATAGCATGCTCTTCCAGCAATCTTTGCGTTTGGATTTCCGGTTTCAAGTTCCCAAAGTTCTGCAGCTCCATTCCAGTCTCCTGTTTGGGCTCTGCGTTTGGCAATTTCAAAGTTATCTGTGCCTTTTACATAATATTCTCGCGTGACACGAATCTTAAAAGGATAGGTTCTTAAGGCATAGCGGTGTCCTAAACCATTGCTTATTTGTAAAACAGCTTCTTTTCGTCCGGTTAAAGCTTCAGCAGCTTTTACAGGATTAATGCCACGACCTATGGATCTGGACCAATCGCTGTTCATTACCTCGTCCAATATAGTTTTATTGGCGTTATCATAGATTCTGAAACCTGCCAATATATTGGTGTTAACCTCTGCAGTATGTTCAATAACAGGAATTTTAATACCGAAGGCATTTATTTTGTCTACAGTTTGGGCATTATACTTTATGGAAGCATCAGTATCATAAAAGGAAAGCACAACCAATGCATCAATATTGTTTTCTTCACAAATTTGGTTGACAATGCTCCAAGACAAAGTATTTGGAAAGATGCCAAGTCCTGGATTTTCAACTTTATCAGATTCAACAAGAATAACACTCTCAAAGGTTTGATTTTTTTCAAACTCATCTTGAATTCCTTGTATCACATTGTCCGCGCCTTCTCTATCCAGATG
>DATGBV010000312.1:0-5406 GCA_035312485.1 Flavobacteriaceae bacterium
CAATAAATAATCAAACTCATAACGCTCTAAAGCATCTTCACCCTTTGCAATTAATTTATTACTTTCTTCAACCCTAATGTTATTGATATTTGCAACTTTTTCAATCATTTCTGGAGTTTGCCTCATTTCAGCAGTTGTGACTGTAGGCGTAAAACCAAATTGAGTAATCATTCCTGGAACACAATTCATTTGTGCTCTAAAATGAGGCATATAGGCTGAATGCAATACATCTTGAGAGCGCATTTTAAATAATATTGGTCTACCAACTGGTAAGTGCAATTCGGTTGTGATAATGTCGTCTTGAGCGTTAGGGTCAGATTCATCAAGTCCTAAAATATTTGCTCTATCAATATCAATCAATCTAACATTGGCTTTCCCTAAAACATTATCTTCACCAGCATATCTTGCTTTCCAATTAAATTGTTGTGCATAGAGCTCAACAACCAAGGGATCATCATCCATATTAACATTCATTATATTGTTCCAAGTGAAAAGTCCATAAATAATTAATCCTGCAAGCACAATAACTGGTATAATTGTCCAAATGGCTTCAAGCATGTTGTTATCTGCAAAAAATAAGGCCTTTCTTCCTTTTTCCCCTTTATACTTAAAAGCAAAATAGTGCAATAAAAACTGTGTAATAGTTTGTACAATAAAAATGATTACAAAAGATATAATCATTAAATTATCTAATCCTGGGCCATGTTCAGAAGCAGAGTTAGAAACCAAAGGTAAATCTCCCCATTTTACAAAACATACAATTGTAATGATGTAAATGAAAGCTAAAAAGCCTAACATTAAATATCCATTAACTCTATTGTCTTTATCTGTAGCAACTTGAGTGTTTTCTGCATTAGCTTGAGCTAAATCAAAAATCTTCACCATTTGCCAAATTGCAACGGTAATAAAAACTAAAACTAAAATTGTTAAAAAAGCAGTCATTGTTGTCGTTCTTCTTTACTATTATTAATAATGGAATTGCTCGCTTTCTTTCATAAACGGATACCTTTTTGCCAATAATGGAGCTTTGGTCAATGCAGTAAATACTACAAAAATGAACAAGCCAGAAAATAGCAAAATAGAACTTATTTCAGGTATACCAATAAACCATCTGTCTCCAACAGTAGCTGGCATAATCATATTAAATATATCAATATAATGTCCAGCCAATATTACAAGCCCAGCCATTATTACAAACCAAGGTATTCGTTTGTAATCGGCATTCATTAGCATTAAAAATGGGAAAACAAAATTCATAACTACCATTCCTAAAAACGGTAATTTATAATCTTCAAATCTAGTCACAAAATAAGTAACCTCTTCTGGTATGTTTGAGTACCAAATAAGCATAAACTGTGAAAACCATAGGTAAGTCCAGAATATACTAAAGGCAAACATATATTTTGCTACATCATGCAAATGATTTTCATTTACAAACTCCAGATAGCCTCTAGATTTCAAGTAGATTGACATTAATGCAATTACTGTAATACCACTTACAAACATACTTGCAAAAACATACCATCCAAACAACGTACTAAACCAATGTGGATCTACACTCATTACCCAATCCCAAGACATCATGGATTCTGTGTAAATAAAGAATACTAAAAATCCTGCTGACCAACGAAATAGTTTTTTAAAGTTACTTTTATCTTCAGCGGTATCTTGAGCTGTTGAGTATTTTCTAGAAATGTAACGATATAAACTCCAACCTGCAATAAATATTAATCCGCGAATAACAAACCAAGATAAATTTAAAAATCCTGATTTCCCTTGAATTAATTTATCATGCTCTACAACCTCTGGATCCATCCAAACAAATAAATTATAATGCCCAATAGTACCTGAGGCAATTGCAATCAATAATACGATTAAAGCTCCTGGCAATAAATAAGACGTTATGCCTTCCATGACTCTAAATAGTACTGGAGACCATCCTGCCTGTGATGCAATTTGGATAGCATAAAATGCCAATACTCCTAACGCAATCATCATAAAGAAAAAAGCTGCAACATACAATGCTGCCCAAGGTCTGTTTGCAATTTGATGTTGTACGTGCTCAACATGCTCTGCATGAGCATCATGTGTATTACTAGTTTCTGCATGACTATTTTCTTCATGCGTAGCGGTTGCATGTTCATTATTAGAATCTTCAAGATGAGTTGCCTCTTCAGCATGACCACCACCATGATGAGCAGATTCTTCTGCAAGTAAAGTCTCAACCTCTTCAAAAGATTTATGAGATGTCATAAAACCATATCCAACTCCTAACAACCCTAAAATCATCAGAACGATTGAAAATGTCTTTAATTTATTTGAAAACTTGTAATCGTACATATCTATATAATCTTACTTTTCTAAATCAGCTTTTAACTTTAGCACGTATGCTACTACTTGCCAACGTTCTTCTTCGTTGAGTTGATTGGCATAAGAACCCATGGCATTCTTACCATAATAAATAGTATGATAAATACTTCCTTCTGTTATGGCTCTTCCTACATCATCATAACTAGGAATACCGAGAATTTTTTCACGTTTTACAAGATTGCCTTGACCATCACCTTTAACACCATGACAAATTGCGCAATAAATACTATATAAAGGGCCTCCTGTTGCATAATCTACTGCTGTAGAATCTAATTTACTTGTTAAAGTTGCTTTAGCCAATTCAAACCCTTCAGTAGTGTTTTCAATATCAAACGGCACATGCCCTCTAGGAATAGATCCTTGAGGTGGTAACATTGCTGATTGCTCGTTAGGAAAAACATCATATTCTCCATAAGTTTCATAACCAACAGGCTCATACATATTTGGCATAAATTGATAGTTAGGTCTTGAGTTTTTCTGGCAAGACACAAACACAACCAATACTAATGCAATAACTGTTATTTTTAATAAGCTTTTCATCATAATTAATGTGCTTCTTCTTTATCAACTATATTTATCTCTACAGCACCTGTTCCCTCAAGTAGACTTTTTAGTTCTTTCTCATTTCCATGAACTGCTATTTCCATCAAAAAATGATCGTCTGTAGTTCTTGGATCTGGGTTTTCTGCTTTTTTAAATGGCCACATTCTACTGCGTAAATAAAACGTTATTACCATTAAGTGTGCTGCAAAAAACACGGTCATTTCAAACATAATAGGAACAAATGCAGGCATGTTTTCAAGGTAACTGAAACTTGGTTTACCACCAATATTTTGAGGCCAGTCGTCAATCATTATGAAATTCATCATTAGTATTGCTACTGTTAATCCAACACAACCATACATAAATGACGTTATTGCGATTCTAGTTGGAGCAAGTCCCATAGCTTTATCCAATCCATGAACAGGAAAAGGCGTATAAACTTCTTCAATATGATGCCTAGCTGCCTTAACCTTTTTTATGGCTGACATTAAAATGTCATCATCTGTATAAATAGCGTGAATTACTTTTGAAGTTTCCATATGCTACTTTTTGTTTTTTGTTTTATTTCCTTTCTCTCCAGATGTTCTATCATCAGTAGCTGTACCAGCTAAACTATCACCAGCTTCTCTGATTCTTTTATAACGTTCTCCAGAAGATTTTAAAATTGTTTTTACTTCAGCTTGTGCAATCACAGGGAAAGTTCTTGAATATAATAAGAACAAGACAAAGAAAAATCCAACGGTTCCTATAAAAATACCTATATCAACAAATGTTGGTGAGAACATTGTCCAAGATGAAGGCAAGTAATCTCTATGTAACGATGTTACAATAATTACGAAACGCTCAAACCACATTCCAATGTTTACAACAATAGAAATAAAGAAAGAGAACATAATACTCGTTCTTAACTTTTTAAACCACATAAACTGTGGAGAGAATACATTACAAGTCATCATAGCCCAATATGCCCACCAGTAAGGTCCTGTTGCCCTATTTAGGAATGCATATTGTTCAAATTCAACTCCAGAATACCAAGCAATAAACAACTCTGTTATATAAGCAACTCCAACAATAGAACCTGTAATCATGATGACAATGTTCATCAACTCAATGTGCTGAACAGTAATATAGTCTTCAAGACTACATACTTTTCTCATAATAATAAGAAGCGTATTTACCATTGCAAACCCAGAGAAAACTGCTCCTGCAACAAAGTAAGGTGGAAAAATAGTTGTATGCCATCCTGGAATAACAGACGTTGCGAAGTCGAACGATACAATAGTATGCACAGAAAGTACAAGTGGAGTTGCTAACCCAGCAAGTACCAGAGATACTTCTTCAAAACGCTGCCAATCTTTTGCTCTACCAGTCCAACCAAAACTTAATAATGAATATATTTTCTTTTGAAATGGTCTTACTGCTCTGTCTCGAATCATTGCAAAATCTGGAAGTAATCCTGTCCACCAGAAAACCAATGAAACTGAAAGATACGTTGAAATTGCAAACACATCCCAAAGTAATGGCGAATTAAAATTCACCCAAAGAGACCCAAATTGGTTTGGAATTGGCAATACCCAATACCCTAACCATGGGCGACCCATGTGAATGATTGGAAACAACCCTGCTTGAATTACGGAAAAAATAGTCATAGCTTCTGCAGAACGATTAACTGCCATTCTCCATTTTTGACGGAATAATAAAAGTACTGCAGAAATTAACGTTCCAGCGTGACCAATACCTACCCACCAAACGAAGTTAGTAATATCCCAAGCCCAACCTACGGTTTTATTTAAACCCCAAGTACCAATACCTGTAGATATTGTATAAATTATACATCCAATTCCCCAAAGAAAAGCTGCAAGTGCAATAGAAAAAACTATCCACCATGACTTGTTGGCTTTCCCTTCAACAGGTCTTGCCACATCCACAGATACATCGTGGTATGATTTTTCTCCTGTAACTAAAGGTCTTCTAATAGGTGCTTCGTAATGAGACGCCATAATCCTTTTATAATTGTTTCTTAATTAATTTATGCTTCTGTTGTATTTCTCACTTTGGTTTGGTACATCACATTTGGTTTTGTCCCAACACTTTCTAATAAGTGGTACATACGATTATCTTTTTTAAGGTGTGCTACCTTACTGTCTTTATCATTAATATCTCCAAAGGTCATTGCGCCACTACTACATGCAGCAGAACAAGCTGTTTGGAATTCTCCATCCTTAATTTGGCGTCCATCACGTTTAGCATCCAAAATGGTTTTTTGTGTCATTTGAATACACATAGAGCATTTTTCCATGACACCACGAGAACGAACAACCACATCTGGATTTAATACCATACGTCCTAAATCATCATTCATGTGGTAATCAAACTCGTCATTATTATTGTATAAGAACCAGTTGAAACGACGTACTTTATAAGGGCAGTTATTTGCACAATAGCGTGTACCAACACATTTATTATATGCCATATGATTTTGACCTTGACGAC
>DATGBV010000313.1:0-12067 GCA_035312485.1 Flavobacteriaceae bacterium
AGTTTCTTCAATATCTTCTTTAGTCTCTCCAGGATAACCCAACATGATAAAAGTTCCAGTTTCTATACCAATTTGGTTTGTTTTCTGAATAGCCTCTTTAACGATATTGATGTCCACACGTCTATCCATAGCATCAATAATTTTTTGTGAACCACTTTCAGCACCAATCCAAATTCTGAAGCATCCAATTTCCTTAAGTTGATTTAAAATAGTATCATTTAATCGTTCAGCTCTGGTTATGATTTCAAATGGTATTTTTAGTTTTACCTTCTTCATTTCCGTATAAAACTCATTAATCCATTTATGGCTTACGGTAAAAACATCATCAACAAACCAAATGGCGTCAGGGTTATAAGTTTCTTTGAGTAACTGTAATTCTTCAACAACCAGATTTGCTGGTCTTCTTCTGTAGCTTAATCCATAAACAGCTGTGCTGCACCATTTACAGGTATATGGACACCCACGTTGTGTGCTTACTGTCATTGAGCTTTTGCCATGATATTTTTTCCAAGTCTCTAAATATTTGTGTATTGGAATAGCGTCTCTATTTGGCAATGGAAGTTCTGATAAATCCTTTATTTTTTCTCTAGGTTCAGTTATAATTACTTTTTCATTTTCAATAAAAGCAATTCCTTGAATATGTTTGTGACTTCTATTGTTTATTATAGCGCTATAAAGTTCTAAAGTAGTTTGTTCACCTTCACCAATGACTAAAAAATGAGCTCCTGTTTTTAAATAATTCTCACAGTTATATGTAATATCAGGACCTCCTAAAATTATTTTTGGAAATCCATATAGGGATTCACTTTTGAGAATTTTTACCAGTCTAATAACATTAATTTTGGTCATTAAATTGGTGTAAATGGCTACAACTCTAGGTTGCTTTTCATGAATATAGTCTAATTGTTCTTGAGGGGAATAGTAGGTGCTATCAAAAATATCGTTTTCTACTTGGTGGGTTTTTAAATAAGAAGAAATGTAAAGTAAACCTAATGGAGGATAGGGTTTCATGATTTTCTGCTCTTTGGCATCTTCATACAAATAATATGCATGTGTTAAAAGAATACTCATCTTTTTTCTAATTCAATAATGAAATGATCTGCATATTTTGCTAAAGCTGAAAAGCTAAATAACTTTTCAAGATTAATGAACATCTTAAATATAATACCTTTTGTTAGAATAGAATTTTCTAAATACGAAGGCGGAATCATGATTCCTATTGGTTTAATATTTTTTACAACAAACAACTTTTTTGTTAAAGATACAATATCTTTTGGGTTGTAATAATATGTTTTAATTGTTGTTCCATGTACATTTATTTCAATTGAGTTATTAGTGTTTCTACGATTAGCTGATTTAAATTTTCCTTTTAAATAAAAATAAAAAATCTCCCAAAGGCATTTTTTGGACATGACAACTAATACCAACTTACCTTGAGGTTTTAGTAAAGGGAAACAATTATTGAAAAAAATAGCCAATTGTTCTTTGGGAAGGCAATTGAGACCACCAAAGTTTGAGAATACTAGATCGAACTTTTGGTTAAAATCTTCAGGTTTTATTAGGTTAATATCTTGAACTTTAAAATTCAAATTGTTCATTTGAGCTTTAGAATTTCCTATTTCAATCATTTGAGAAGATATATCTGTTGCTAATACCTCATGACCTAATTTGGCAAATTTTATGGCATCTTCTCCTGTACCACAATTAAACTCAAGTATTGAAAGTTTTTTTTGATTTAATATTAAATGATTAATGTTTGTATAAACACGATCTCGTTGTGCTATACCAATTTTAGAAAAGGTAAATTCCTGATCATATTCTTTTGATGCATTATCAAAACCTTTAGGCATGAGAATGTTGCATAGTTTTTAGTTGAAGCTTATCTATAAAAGCAAAAATAAGATAGTACGTAAAGAGAAATATGGACCTTAACTCTGGTTTAGTGGTTTTAAAAGGATTTCTTATAACTTTTTTAAAAATTGAAATGGCCTGACTTTTTCTATATTCTTTGTGTACGTATCTATGTAATTTTTTGTAATATTTAGAGTGGTAAGTGCCTTTAAACATCATTGCTAAATCATCGGAATCTGTCCAATTGGCCTTAAGTTTTAAATCATCTTTTACTTTTTCATAAAATTTTGTACCTGGTAACGGATAGGATACTGATATACCCAGATTATGTGGTTGCAATTCTTTTATCATCTGGATAGTTTTATCAATATCTTCTTTAGTTTCACCCAAATAACCAAATTGGATAAAGAACGCTACTTTTATATTTTTCCCTTTAAGAAGCTCTGTAGCTTTATATATTTGTTCTACAGTTGTGCCTTTGTCCATGGCATCCAGAATAGTTTGGGAACCACTTTCTGCTCCAAGCCAAACTTCTTCCAAACCACTTTCTGCAAGTGCATCAATGGTATCTTCTTTTAACAGAAGATCAACTCTACTTTGGATGTAAAATGAAATTTTTAAGGACCTTTCTTTTAGTTTCTTATTGAATTCTTGCACCCAATTTGGTTTAAGACCAAAAATATCATCACACATCCAAAATCTGGTAACACCAAAATTCTCTTTTAAGTATTCAATATGATTTACAATATACTCTACAGAATGTGAATTATATCTATTTCCGTAAATAGGTTTGGCACACCAATTACATTTAAATGGGCATCCTCTGGTAGTAACCATGTTTAGTGTAAAATCGTTACCTCCTGAAGTCCAAACTGATCTGTATGCTTCAATATCAATTAAATCCCAAGCTGGTAGAGGTAAGGTGTCTATTTTTTTTAATACTGGTCGTTTTGGGTTTACAATTGTTTTACCGTCTTTTTTGTAAACAATACCAAGAATATTAAAATAAGACTCATTATTTATAAGGCAATCTGATAATTCTTTTAATGTAATTTCTCCTTCACCCTGAATAACAAAATCAGCACCAACCTCAAGATAGTCGTTATAATGATCAGTTGCATCTGAACTGCAAACAATAATTTTACAACCAAATTCCTTTGCTATTTGAATCATTCTAAAAGCAGCTTCACGCATCTTTGTGAGGCACATTTTAGTTAAATAATTGAAGCAATCATCATATATTACAAATAGTTTTGGTTTTTGGTTTTTTATAATTGACTCAATGTCTTCTGGATTGTCTTTTAGGTTGGTATCAAATAAACTAACTGAAAAGTTTTGTTTACGCAAATATGAAGCAGCATAGATAGTACCTAATGGAGGATATGGTGTTTTATTTTTCCATTGCTTTTTGTCAAACTTATAAAAATATGAATGCGAAAATAAAATATCAAGCATGTTCAGGTTCTAAAATTATTTCATGTTTTTGTTTTACATGATTATAATTGTCGTTTAAAGCTTCAATAACTTTTTTCTGAAAGTTATTAGGATGGTGTTTAGATATATTCTTTGTAGATTTCATGGCAATATTGAAATCTTCTTTTTGTAAGTGTTTGAACTTTTTATTCCAAACATAAAGTGTAATCTTCCTAAATTGAGAGTCCAATAATTCACCAATTTTATTATTAAGACTAAATTCTATAAACGTTGAAATTATAGGTTTCTTTATTTCATCAACTAAATTGAAATTTTCTTCAATATTTTTGTTTGGAAAATAGTTTTTGACCCACTTATTGTTTTCCATAAATTTTTTAAATAGTGATTCACCATAAGTCGGGATAAGAGTAACTAGTTCCATAGCAGTAAACTTGTTTTTCTCTTTGATGTTTAAATTGTTACTGCCAACAAAATAGTTTACACAGAAATACTTTTTAGAATTTAACAAAAATATTTTTTTGTACAAGATTAAAAGAGTTCTTGCCAGCCATAATCGGTTAGGAGCAGTAATAATAAAAAAATCAACATCTCCTTCACTGTCAAAACATCCTTTAGAAAGTCCGCCAGACAAGGCTACACCTTTTACATATGGAAACGATGCGATGCGCTTACTTACCTTCAATGCTTTTGGCATTATTTTTTTTGCCATTTCATTGTTGGTTATTCTTCTTTTAACAGAATCAGCAGATTGGGTATTTAGATAAAAATCACCTAATTGAAAAATAACTTTCCTTCTTAATAAAAGTTCAAGCTCATTATCCAAAACATCAATATTTTTACTAGTTGAAAACTTAAAGATTTCATCTCTTGTTACAGGATAATTAAATATTGAAAAGTAGAGAATGGTTTTGAGAGCTGTCAAAATAAACTAATTAAATCTTAAACTAATACTATTAAAAAATAAACCAACAAACATGTTTCATTATTGTTTTTCAAGATTAAACTCAAATGAAACAACAACATCTTGCGCAATTTTGTTGCTCACTATTTTTGGTATTTTAATGTTATAATCAGAAGCTTTTGATACAAATTCTCCAGTAATATTGATTTTTCCATCAGTTTTTGAAATGGTTAATGGAATATCTTCTAAAGTCTTTGTAACACCATGAAAAGTTAATTCTCCAGATATTGTGTATGATGTGTTGCTGCTATTTAAATCAAAATCAGTAATTTTTCCTTTAAATGTTGCTTTAGGAAATTTGTTTGATTCGGCATAGTTTTCATTAAAGTGCTCTTCCATAAGTGCATTTTTAAATCGAAAACCTTTTACAAGAACCAATGCAGCAAATTCACCATTGTCTGTGTTGATTATGGCAGTTGCCGCATTACTCTTTGCTTTTACCTCTTCAAATGACGGAACAGAAGCTTCAAAGCCTATAATTCCGGAGCGCGTAATATATTTTTCTTGGGCAAACGCGGTTAGACCAAATAGAAGTATTAAATAGAATATGTTTTTCATAGCTTTAAATTTAATAAGATTTAGAACAAAAATGTTGCCAAAAATTAATTTTCTAACAAACCATCAGCTTCCCACTGAATTATTAAGTCAATTAGGTTTTGAGGTAATCTTGGACCACCAAATGGCATTGCTCCTGCCTCACCAGCTAATGCTGAAATTCTGGAAATTAAATTAGCATTTTCTACTGCACTTTTTACATTCTCATAAGTAGTGAGATGAACAGGTGCTCCATTTACTGGAGGATTACTGTGGCAGTTTAGACAATTATTGTCTATGATAACTTTAACATCATCAACATAAGTCACTAAATCCGGCTCTGGATCAGGCATAGGCTCGAGCAAATCACTTTCACTGTGATTTGTACATGATATGATTGAAAAACCTACAACTATACATGCAAAGAGGATTGAACATTTTTTCATATATCTAACAATTTTTGATATAAATTTAATAAATTTCGTTTTAATTTCATTAATTTTAAACAATTAATTGCTTTGAAACATTTGTATATACAAATATTATGAAAAAGAAAATTTTCATTTTTATAATAACAATTATTATTGTGATTATTGCTTACAACTATGTGTATCAAGATCACAGGAATATTGAAAAAGAAAAGGCTGAATTTGTAGTTTTAGCCACCGAAATATCTAACGAGTTTTTAGATAATCCTGAACAAGCATCCACAAAGTATTTAAACAAAACCATCGAGGTAACTGGTGTCGTAACCAATATAAATGATAACGACTTGACATTGGATATCAATGTATTTTGCCAGTTTGTTGCCAATATTGAAGATGAAATTAGTGTAGGTGACAAAATAAAAGTGAAAGGTCGTTGTATTGGTTTTGATGATTTACTAACCGAACTTAAATTAGATCAATGTACTATTATTGAATAAAATTTTTATGCTATGAAAAAATTAAAATTTATTCTCCTTGTTGTTTTATGCTTTCCTTTAGCAGTATCTTCTCAAGATGATTTGCTAGATGAAATTAACACAGATTCTGTTCCAGATTCTTATGCTTCAGCTGTTTTTAAGAGTTTAAAGATTGTCAATTTTGAATCAACAAAACTTGTGGCTAAGAAAGAATTTATGTTTGTTGTGGCACACAGATTTGGTAGTTTAGAAAATGGGATTGATACTTTTTTTGGACTGGATGATGCTGTAACCAGATTGAATTTTATTTATGGATTGTGTGATGGATTTAATATTAGTATTTCCAGAAGTTCTTACCAAAAAATTTATGAAAGTGCAATCAAATACAGACTGGTGCAGCAAAAAGAAGGAGGTTTTCCGTTTACTATTGTAGGTTATAATTCTTTGATGATTAATACTGCGCTTGAAAAAGACAACTTGCCAAAATTAAAATTTGATGATAGAGTAAGTTACGCTTCACAATTATTAATTTCTAGTAAGATAAGTACAAATTTCTCAATAGAAATTGCTCCAACTTTTTTTCATGACAACTATATCATGTTAGACAGCCAAGACAATTCTCAATTTGCACTTGGTTTGGGTGGTCGTCATAAAATTGGTAAACGTTGGTCTATTAATGCTGATTATGGAATTCATATGAATAGAGCAAGCGACTCTCCTTTTAAAAATCCGTTATCAATTGGTGTTGATTTAGAAACCGGAGGACATGTTTTCCAAATGCATTTTACCAACGCACAACCAATGAACGTGAATGGTTTTTTAGGCCAGGCCACAGGAGATTGGGGAGATGGCGATATTTATTTTGGATTTAATTTGACTCGAATTTTTTAAGATTGCAATGATGAAATAAAAAAAGCATTGTTTAACGGCTTTGTTATAGTTCAATTTTAGCATTATGGGATTTTAAAATTTCTATATGATCATTAATCTTAAATTTTGAAGCTTTAAACTTATTAGTTCTTTTTTTGGCTTGCTTTTGTCTGGCTATACTTCTTGAAAATCTACGAATACTTTGTTCTGTATTTAAAATAATTCCTGGAACTGTTACATTTTTTCCTGATTCATCTTTAGCTACCATTGTAAAGTATGATGAATTGCAATGTTTTATTTCACCTGTTTGAATATTTTCAGATTCTACTCTAACCCCAACAACCATTGAGGTTCTACCTGTATAGTTAACAGAAGCTTTAAGGGTAACAAGGTCGCCAACATCAATAGGATTAAGAAAATCCACTCTATTAACAGAAGCCGTTACACAATAATGTCTTGAGTGTTTTGAAGCGCATGCAAATGCAATTTGATCCATCAAACCTAAAATATATCCACCATGAATTTTACCACTAAAATTTGAGTGTGATGGCAGCATTAATTCAGTTATGGTTATTTGTGAGTCTTTTATGTGTTTATACATGTATTTGAGTGTAAATTATTCCTATAATTATAGCAATACCAAAACTTATTAAAGTACCAATAAGTATGTATTCTGTAAGTTTTCGGTGTTTAGATTCTTTTAAATCACCAAATCTAAAAACCGATTTTGCAGTAATTAAAAAACCTACAGCTTCCCAATGGTTTGTTACAATAAAAACAAATACCAAAAGCCGTTCTAAAATGCCTATGTATTTTCCAGCATCTGCCAAAGATTGGTTATCCTTGGTTAACTCTTCTATATTCCATTTACTAAATATTACTTTCATAAAAAGAGAGACAGGTTGAGTTAAAAATAGGAGGCAGGTTAATGTTAGCAGGTTATTTACTGTTACAAATGTATTTATATGTATTGTCTTGTTACTAAAAACAAGATAGATAATTAGAATTGAAACAATATGTAATAATTGATCAATAAAAAACCAATAGCGTTTACTTTTTCCGTCTTTTTGGACATAAAGTTTTATAACATCAATCATCAAGTGAGATAAAGCAATAGCAATTATTATTGGCCATTTTGATATATCCCATAATATAAGAAAGAGCAATGCAATATGAACCAGAATGTGAAGATAAAATTTTAATGATTTTATTTTATTTTTTTCTTTATCCTCAACCCAAGATAATGGTTGTAGAAAAAAATCTCCCAGAATATGGGCTAAAAAGAGTTTTATTAGTAGAATCATGACATTATTTTTTCTCTAAACATTAAATCCAATTCCATAATTTCATCAAGATATGCTCGCTTCATTCTTTTACTTACAGCATCTTGATTTATACCTATCATTTCAGCAAGTTCTTTTTGTGTTTTACTCTTATTTTGATTTTCCAGATAAAGTTTTACAACTTCGGCCGAGTTTGTTGTCCAATTGTCCATTGCAATGGAAGCCAATTTGAAATATAGATTCAGCTCTTGGTCCAATTCGAAATTAGTTGTTTTTATTTTAAGATTATGTTTTTCTTTTTTTAAAGTTTCCAAAGTTTCTCCAGAAAACTGAAAGGCTTCGCCATTGGCTTCGGTAACGTTGTTTCCTTCAAAAGATTTTTCACCTATTCCAATGGCTAATCTTACATCCAGATTTTTGATGGATTTTATGCATGCTTTTAAATACACAGCATACTCAAAACTGTTGAAATAATCTTTTATTTCAATCTGAAAGCTATCTCCACGGTAAATCTCCCATCTGTTAAATTTTGATTCTAGTTTTCCTAATGCCTCCTTTAGCGGAATAAGCCAAACATTTGGGTCATCATATTTAGTAGAGTTAATAATATCTCCTGTAATTACACTTATCATAATATTCCTTTTATATGGAATAAACAAATATATGCCTTTTATATGGAATAAACAAATATATGCTTTAAATATGGAATATAAATTATTCTAGGTCTGCTCGTTTTAAAATATTTTCTGGAAGAGTTTTTTTCGCTTTAGCGCCAAGCTTTTTAAGTTTCTCAACACTTTTAATTAAATTTCCTCTACCTTCAACAAGTTTATTCATAGCAGCCGAATAATCTATTTTTGCTGAATCTAATTTTTTCCCAATTCCTGTTAAATCACTTACTAAACCTTCAAACTTGTCATATAAGGCACCAGCTTGCCTTGCAATTTCTATTGCATTTTGTTGCTGTTTTTCATTATTCCACATAGTATCGACTGTACGAAGTGTGGCTAATAGAGTAGAAGGTGTTACTATAACAATATTTTTTTCAAAGGCCTTGTTGTATAATGTATTGTCTTCATTAATAGCAATAGCAAAAGCAGGTTCAATAGGAATAAACATTAAAACAAAGTCTGGAGATTCTATGTCGTATAGGTCTTCATATTTTTTATCAGATAATTGGTCAACATGTTTTTTAATGGAATTGACATGAGATTTTAAGAATTGTGGCCTGTCACTCTCGTCTGCATTTACATAGCGTTCATAATCCGTTAAAGATACTTTACTATCAATAATCATGCGTTTATTGTCAGGTAAATGTAAAACAACATCTGGCAATACTCTCGATCCATTTTGGCTGGTAAAACTTTGCTGTACAAAATATTCACGATCTTTTTCCAAACCAGACTTTTCCAAAACACGCTCCAAAACCAATTCGCCCCAATTTCCTTGCATTTTACTATCGCCTTTCAAAGCTTTGGTCAGGTTTGTGGCTTCTTTGGTCATTTGTAGGTTTAAATCCTTTAAGCCTAATAATTGCTCTTTTAGAGCAGAATGCATACTAATACTTTCCTTTTGTGACTTTTCAACTTTATCTTCAAAAGTTTTGATTTTTTCCTGCAATGGATTTAGTATCTGCTTTATGTTTTCTTTATTCTGAAGGGTGAATTTTTCTGATTTTTCATCAAGAATTTTATTCGCTAAATTCTCAAATTCTTTTGTAAATTTTTCCTGAAGTTTCTCTACTTCACTTTTTTGTTCTTGTAGTTTTGTCTGAAGATTTTCAAACTCTGAATTACGACGGGTCAATTCGGTATTTAAAAAGTCTTTTTCTTTCCTTATAGATTCTCGTTCCGATTCAATCTTATTGTGAGTTTCTTTTAATTCTGATATGTTTTGGTTAAGTAGATTTAGACGCTCTTCTAATGCACTTTGATTGCTTTTACTTTTTAATCTGGCAATTGTTAGTCCAATAAAACCGCCAACACCTGCAGAAATTATTATAGTAATTATAAGAATTAGATTATTGTTCATTTTATTGTTGAAGTTTACCCAAAGATAAATTTTTTAGCTGTAAAAAAGCAGGTGTTGATAAGATAACCCTTATTTTTTTAAAGTTTTTATATCGCTAATGAGTCTATTTATTTCGTTATCATCTGTGCCATCATAAATACCTCTAATTTGTTTTTGCTTATCCACCAGAATAAAATTTGGAGTATGGATAAAATCCTGAAGACCACCATCGCCTTGTTCAACAACTGCAAAATAGCTTTGTCTTGCTAATTGGTAAATATGTTTTTTATCTCCAGTGGTTACATTCCATTTTTCATCAATAACACCTTTTTCATCGGCATATTGTCGCAATACAGGAATACTATCTATATCTGGTGTAACAGACATAGATAAAAACATGATGTCATCTTCATTTTTAAAGTTGTCCTGTAATACTTTCATATTGTTGGTCATCACTGGACAAATGGTTGGGCAGCGTGTAAAAAAGAAGTCTGTGACATAAATTTTGTTTTTATAAACCTCTTGGGTAATGGTATCCCCATTTTGATTGATTAGTGTAAAATCTGAAACTGTATGATTGCTACTTTTATTTTGGAGCTCATCATCAACCAATACTGGATTAAAATCTACTGGGTTATAAATAGGTAATGATTTGTTACTGTCTTTGCAGGAAACAAAAAATATTATGATCAATATGACCTTAAATCTATTCAACTTTTAACGTTGAATTAAACTGTTTTTAAATATCTACGAGATACAAATTCAAAACCATAATACATAACACCAGCAAAAAAGAAATCACCAATAATAGAATTTCTAAAAAATGGAATAGCAAGCGTATAACATTCTATTAATCCAGCAAAACTTTTAGGATAATACAATAACCAAACACCAAAATTGGTGATTAAAAAGAAGCTTATACTACTTATTAAAATAGATTTAATAGATATTTTTTTTGATGAAATTCCAATGTAGGCTACCAATATAAAAGCAGCATATACAAAAAGTGTAATACTTGAAAAGCCTAAAAATAAATCTGAAAGAAACATTGCAAAAAGTGGTATTGCAAAAGCAAATTTTTTGTTGGTAAAATAAACACCCGAAAACAAAGCAATTGCTGTAATTGGAGTCACATTTGGTAAATGAGGTATTAACCTAAAAAGAACTGCAATAACAATAAATGAAATAATAACTAATTGCTTTTTATTAAATAAAGAACTCATAATATTCAATTTTTTTCTTACCTCAAAAGTAAGATATATAGTTTTAACATTAAAAAATAAAAATAGATATTTACATTTGCAAAGAATTTTTTGGTTTGATTCAGATTTATTTTGAATCAATTAAAAGGGAATCTGGTGCGAAAATTTTTTCAAGTCCAGAACTGTTCCCGCAACTGTAAGCTATCAAGCTTCATGTAAAACTTCAAGTCACTGTCACGTATTACGTGATGGGAAGACCAACGTGAAGACGCAAGTCAGGAGACCTGCCAAATTCAAAAATATAAGTCAAACTTTCGGGATAAAAGTTTACGTATGATAATCCATGCGATTCTCGAGCAATTTTAATTTAAATGAAAAAAAACAACGTATTTTTTGCCATACTATGCAGTATGTCAATTTGTGGATTTGCACAGCAAGAGGCAGATTCAACTAAAGTTCAAGAACTGGATGAAGTTGTAATTACCGATTCAAAATTTAAACTTAAACGTGAAAATTCTGGAAAAGTGATTACTAAAATCACGCAAAAGGAATTACAAAACCTTCAAGGAAAAACCATTTCGGAGATTATCAATACGACTGCTGGTATTGAAATTAATGGCACTAAAAGTAGTGCATCACAAAACTTGAATTACTACGTAAGAGGAGGAAGAAACCGTCAAGTATTAGTGCTAATAGATGGCGTGGCATTAACAGATCCTTCTCAAATAGCTAATGACTATGACCTACGTTTGATTAATGCAGACCAAGTTGAAAGCATCGAAATTTTAAAAGGAGCTTCAAGTACATTGTATGGTTCTGGAGCCGCAACAGCAGTTATAAATATTAAACTAAAGGAAGCATCTAAAGAAAAGATTTCAGCAAATTTTAGAAGTACAATAGGCACTAACAAATCCCAAAGCGATGATGGATTTTCAATTAATGATTTTAAAAATAGTGTATTAGTAAATGGAACATTAAACAAATTTGATTATTTAGCAAGTTTTGGTAATCAATACAC
>DATGBV010000314.1:0-22444 GCA_035312485.1 Flavobacteriaceae bacterium
CAGATTTTTAGTTTGGTGTGTACTTGTAAAGTTAATTGCCAACCCATGCAACTACTCATGGCCGAGACCGTTAAAAGAAATCCTGTTTTTTTGCAAAGAATATATATTTTAATTCTTCAAACTTTTATATAACGTTCGTCTAATCTTTTCACTATTAATAAAAGCCCAACTGTATCCTAAATCGTCATAAGTTTTGGTTAGATTGGTATTTGCTGCAACGTCTTCTTCAGTTTTACCAGCTTTAATTTCTATTTCAACTTGAACTTTCAGTGTCTCAAGCATTTTTAGGAAATCTTGGTATTCCTTTTTATTTGATAAAGCACCATGACCTGGAATTATCTTTGTTTCATCATCAATAACAATCAAGACTTGTTTTATGGCTTCAATATAGCCATTTACAGTGCCACCACTATTTAAGTCAATATAAGGATACATACCGTTAAAATAAATATCTCCTGTATGCAGTACATTACTATTTGTAAAGTACAACATAGAATCTCCGTCTGTATGGGCATTATCCAAATGGAAAACAAGAACTTGTTCACCATTCATATACACGCTTAATTTATCACTAAATGTGATTGTTGGCAATGCCTCTTTTGGTTTATCTTCTAGATGTTTTCTAACATTGTCATGGGCTATAATGGTTGCACCTAATTTTGCTAGATTTTCATTGCCTCCAGTATGATCACCATGATGATGCGTATTGGCAACATATTTAATGGGCTTGTCACTAATTGTTTTTAATGCTGAAATAATTTTAGGCGTTAAAGGCGCATATTGGTCGTCAATAATAAAAACACCATCATCTCCAGCCGAAACTCCAATGTTGCCACCTTGACCAATTAACATATAAATATTATCTGATAGTTTCTGAACTTCTATATTAACATCTTGACCACAAGCTGAAATAAAGAAAAATGATAGGATAAATGAGCAAATAAAGTTTAAAGTTTTCATTTCGAATAATTGATACAGTTAGTATGTATTATAAAAATACAAAATTACATTTAAAAGCATTGCTCAAAATTCATGAATGAAGTATCTTTGCAGTCGCATTTTAAGGCGATTAATGAAAACAGTATTGCAAACTACAAATTCTTCTTTTTCAATTGCTTCGGCTATATCCGATTTCAAGGAAATTACTAAAATCAGGTTGGCATTAAGTGTCGTGTTTTCCTCAATTGCTGGATACCTATTGGGTGTAGACGTTGTTGATTTTAAAACTTTAATACTTTTAGCTTTTGGTGGTTATTTTATGGTAGGAGCTTCTAATGCTTTCAATCAAATTATTGAAAAAGATCTAGATGCCTTGATGAATCGTACCAAAAACAGACCGATTCCAGCAGGTAGAATGTCTGTGACTACTGCGTTCATTATAGCTTCTGTATTTACGGTTTTGGGCGTAATAATTTTGTATACCATTAATCCTCAAACAGCAATGTTTGGAGCTATTTCCATTTTTTTATACACAAGTGTTTACACACCATTAAAAACAAAAACGCCTTTGGCTGTATTTGTTGGAGCTATTCCTGGAGCTATTCCATTTATGCTGGGTTGGGTCGCTGCAACAGACGATTTTGGTATAGAGCCTGGCACATTATTTATGATTCAATTTTTTTGGCAATTCCCTCACTTTTGGGCTATAGGTTGGTTTTTATTTGACGATTATAAAAAAGGAGGATTCTTTATGCTGCCAACTGGAAAGCAGGACAAAGGAACTGCTGTTCAAATAATAATGTATACTGTATGGACATTAATTGTGTCTATTATACCGGTTTTTGGATTTACAGGTAAGCTTTACTTAACACCTTTATCTGCTATAGTTGTTTTAGGTTTAGGTTTAGGGATGCTTTATTATGCTGTTCAATTATTTAAGAAAATGACTGAAGAAGCTGCAAAGAAATTAATGTTGGTGAGTGTATCTTACATTACATTGCTTCAGATTGTTTATGTGTTAGATAAATTTATTAGATAGACTTTATGGATTTAACAGAAGGTACTTTAGAGGAGAAACATAAAAGGGCTAAAAAAATGATGCTCTGGTTTGGCATTTTATCATTAATAATGTCGTTTGCAGGTTGGACAAGTGCTTTTGTTGTAAGTAGTACCAGACCTGATTGGCTGAAAGATTTTCAATTACCAGAAGCATTTACAATCAGCACTATAATAATTGTATTCAGTAGTATTACTTTTATTTTAGCTAAACGAACACTAAAGAGAGGTAATAACAAAGCAACAATGGCTTTGTTATGGGTTACTTTACTTTCAGGAATTGTTTTTATTTACAATCAATTTATTGGGTTTGCTCAAATACTGGAACTAGGTTATAATTTTACTGGGCCAACAAGTAATGTGACAATGTCTTATATTTTTTTAATAGCATTTGTACATATATTACATGTTGTAGCTGGAATAATTTGTTTGTTGGTAGTAATTTATAATCATTTTAAACAAAGATATAATCCAACAAAAATGCTAGGTTTTGAACTAGCCGCAACATTTTGGCACTTTGTAGACATACTCTGGTTGTATCTCTTTTTATTTTTATATTTCGTTAGATAAATAAATTGATTATTTTTGTGCAACCTTTATAAAACTATACCATACTATGAGTAGTACAACAGTTGTGAAAACTGGAACAGAAGGAAAAGCTTGGGGTGGAGGTAATAGACCACTTAATGCAAGTTACGGTAAAATGATGATGTGGTTCTTTATTGTTTCAGATGCACTAACATTTTCTGGATTTTTAGCTTCCTACGGATTTTCAAGATTTAAATTTATTGACTCATGGCCAATAGCCGATGAGGTATTTACTCACGTTCCATTTTTGCATGGGCAAGAGTTACCTATGATTTATGTTGCATTCATGACATTTGTTTTAATTATGTCTTCTGTAACGATGGTACTTGCTGTAGATGCTGGGCATCATATGCAAAAAGGGAAGGTGACTTTTTATATGTTCTTAACCATTATAGGAGGTTTAATATTTGTTGGGTCTCAAGCTTGGGAATGGGCAACTTTTATAAAAGGAGACTATGGTGCTATACAGACTAAAGGAGGTAATATTTTACAATTTGGTCAGTATATAGATGATGATGGAACTCAAAAGTTTGAACGTGTTGCACTACGCGATATTGCCGTTACAGGCCATGGAGAAAGAGTTAGAAACGAGCGAAATAATGGTGTATGGTTTTTAAGTGAAGGTACTTTGCCAACTTATACTGTAGATGAAGTTGTTAATGGTTTTGAAGCTAATGAAAATGTATTGGTAAGAACACAATTGTTAGATGAACATGGACATAAAACTGTACTTTCAAGAGAAGAGTCACTCCAGCAATTAAAAGCAAATAGTACTGCAGTTATTGAAGGAGCCAATCTACATGCAAATGAATACGGTTCTCCATTGTTTGCAGACTTCTTTTTCTTTATAACAGGTTTTCACGGATTTCACGTTTTTTCAGGAGTTATCATAAATATTATAATTTTCTTTAATGTTATTTTAGGAACTTATGAAAAGAGGAAGAGTTATGAAATGGTCGAGAAAGTTGGATTGTATTGGCACTTTGTAGATTTGGTATGGGTATTTGTATTTACGTTCTTCTACCTAGTTTAATAAATTAATTTAAAATGGCACACGCACATAAATTAGAAATTTTAAGAGGTTTGGTTAAGTTTAAATCAAACACACAAAAAATTTGGGGAGTTTTAGTTCTATTAACCATAGTAACAACAGTTGAGGTAGCTCTTGGTATTTATAAACCAGAATCACTTTTTGTTAAAATATTGGGAATGAAAGCTCTTAATTGGATATTCATTATCTTAACAATTGTTAAAGCGTATTATATTACTTGGGATTTCATGCACATGCGAGACGAAACTAAAACCTTAAGACGAATGGTTGTGTGGACAGCTGTGTTTTTAATTTGCTATTTGGTATTTATATTACTTCAAGAAGGTGGTTATATAGAAGGTATTTATTCTTCAGGTTTTATAAAACGAGATTTTTAATTAACGTTAAACATAGATAAAAAGGCGGTTTTTTAAACCGTCTTTTTTATTTTTGCAGCATGAACATTAAGCGGATAAAAAGAAATTTAGTGCTCGGAATTTTATTTTTCCTACCAGTTACTTTTTTAATGTTTTTATATCCTTCAACCCATAATTATAATACTTTAGACATTGTTGATGATAAAGTAAATGAATTGAATAACTTTAAATCAGATTCTGAAGAATCTATTGTTCTTAAAGATCATTTAACAGTTTTAGGGTTTTTCGGTAAGAACCCAATGAATAATGCAATTGCAGCTTCAAACTTAAAAGAACTTATATACGATAAATTTAAAGGTTTTAAAAGATTTCAAATAGTAATAGTTGTTTCTGAAGCTTCAATTGAAGAAGCAATACAATTAAAAAAAGAAATAAGCTTATATGAAGATTTGAAATATTGGCATTTTGTCTTTGGGAATCAAAATCAGATACAACAAGTTTATAATAGTTTAAAAACCGATTTAACACTAAATGCCCAAATGGGCAGTAATAACGTTTTTATTATCGATAAAGATTTGAGTCAAAGAGGAAGAATTGATGACAGGTCAAACAATGAAATAGCCAAAAATTCTCCCATTTATGGATTAAGTTCTTATAACTGCATTGAAGTTGCTGAAATTAAAAACAAAATGAGCGAAGATTTAAGAATTCTGTTCACTGAATACAGGCAAAAAAGAAAAGGCAATTTTGATTCTTCCAAAAGGCGAGAAAATAATTTAAAGAAACAAGATGAGCAAAGCTAATTATTCATACATAGGGATTTCGTTTATAATATTGGTTTTCGGCATTATCTTTATTCCAAAGATTGTTGAGAGAATCAGTAATAAAGATATAACCAGAGAAGAGAGTAGAAGTAAAGACATTTCAAAACAAGCTTCCAAAACATCAAATTTAGCATTCTTAACTATAAATGGAGAACCAAAAAAAGTTCCAGATTTTAGCTTTACCAATCAAAATGGAAAAACCATTACCAACAAAGATTATGAAGGAAAAGTTTATGTAGTAGAGTTCTTTTTTACCACGTGTCCTACAATATGTCCAAAAATGAATGCAAACCTTATACAGGTTCAAAATACATTTGAAGATATTGAGGATTTTGGCGTGGCTTCATTTACAATCAACCCAGATTATGATACAGTTGAAGTTTTAAAGAATTATGCCGAACAATATGGTATTACAAATCCTAATTGGCATTTACTTACTGGAGATAAAGACAAAATTTACGATTTAGCTAATATTGGATTTAATCTTTATACAGCGGAAGACAGTGAAGTAGAAGGTGGTTTTGAGCATTCAGGTAATTTTGCTCTGATTGATAAAAACGGTTTTATACGTTCAAGAATACATAATGGAAATCCACTTATTTTTTATAATGGTATAATTTCAGAATCCGAAGCAATAGATGATGATGGCCAAACTCAACAAATAACAATGCTTAAAGAAGATATCAAAAAACTGCTCAATGAATAAAACATCTGCAAGCAAGGAGAAAAGTAAATACAACAAATTAATAGTTGTTTTATCAATATTTATTCCATTGGTTGTTGCTGTTTTATTTGGAATTAAAATACCTAATGTTGAGCCATTAACTTTTTTGCCACCAATTTATGCCACAACAAATGCCATAACAAGTTTTGTGTTAATTTTGGCATTTTTTGCTATTAAAAACAAGAATATCAACCTGCACAAAAGATTGATGCAAACAGCAATTGTACTTTCAATATTGTTTTTGGTTATGTATGTGGCATACCACATGACAAGTGATTCAACAAAATTTGGAGGAGATGGAATTTTAAAGTACATGTACTACTTTATTTTAATTACACACATTTTATTATCAATTATTGTAATTCCATTTGTTTTAGTAACTTATGTTAGAGCAATAACAAATGATATAGAAAGACATAAGAAAATAGCAAAAATAACATTCCCTTTATGGCTATATGTAGCTGTTTCAGGTGTGTTGGTTTTCATTTTAATTTCACCGTATTATTAATTTTAGAAGTAAAGTGAATAGAACTATTTTACTCATAATTGTTTTTGTACTGTTAAGTACTGATTTGGAAGCCCAATGCGCCATGTGTCGTGCTGTTCTAGAAAGCGAACAAGGACAAGCAACAGCAAAAGGCATAAATGATGGCATAGTCTATCTAATGGCAATCCCATATATTCTTGTTGGAGGGATTGGTTATATTATCTATTGGAAGTTCTACAAAACAAAAAAATCCAATTCAAATTAACATTTACTGTAACATTTCGGTTTTTTAACCGTCTTAATAATATCAATCAAAAACAAATTCTTAACAATTTGTTAGCACAAATTGTGGCACGTTTTGTGTAGCATTGTAAAGAATTAACCACCTGAATATGATACAAATCAAAGATTTACACAAATCTTATCATGTAGGAACCAACAAGCTACACGTTTTAAAAGGTTTAAATTTTAATGTAAAACATGGAGAACTTGTGTCTATAATGGGCTCTTCAGGTTCTGGGAAGTCTACATTTCTTAATATTTTAGGAATGTTGGATGAAGCAGATTCAGGTGAATATGTCCTTGATGGTTTTCCAATTAAAAAATTGAACGAAAAAGTTGCTGCTAAATACAGAAACGAATTTCTTGGTTTTGTATTTCAATCTTTCAATCTTATAACTTACAAAAATGCATTAGATAATGTGGCACTACCACTATATTATCAAGGGATAAAGCGTAAAGAACGTATTGAAAAAGCAGAATATTATCTGGAAAAAGTTGGCCTTTCAGAATGGGCTGAACATTTACCAAGTGAACTTTCAGGTGGTCAAAAACAGCGCGTAGCTATAGCTAGGGCATTAGCTAGTGATCCAAAGGTTTTACTTGCAGATGAGCCTACAGGAGCTTTAGATTCTACCACGTCTTTTGAAGTTATGGAACTTCTTCAATCCATTAATGATGAAGGAAGAACCATTTTAGTTGTAACTCATGAACATGATATTGCAAATATGACAAAACGTATTGTGCATTTAAAAGATGGAGTTATTGTTGATGATAAATTAGTTGAACAAGTAAGAGTAGCTGAAAATGTTTGATATAGAGCGTTGGCAAGAAATATTTGAAACACTAAAAAAGAATAGGCTTCGTACTTTCTTGACTGGGCTTTCTGTGGCTTCTGGAATTTTTATTCTGGTAATTCTTCTAGGCTTTAGCACTGGTATTGAAAATGGTGTTCGGTCTGAATTTGAGAGAGATGCGACAAATTATATAAGTGTTTGGACAGGTGTCACGACCAAAGAGTATAAAGGGTTAAATCCAGGTCGACGAGTTCAACTTAAAAATGACGATTATAATACCATTACAGATCAGTATAGTGAGCATATAGAAAATAAATCTGCTATATTTCATAGATGGGGATTTTTAGTTAATTACAAAAATGAATCTGGCACTTACCTTATTCGTGGTGCACATCCTGGATATCAAATCATTGAAAATGCAGATATCATTAATGGAAGATTCATTAATGATGCAGACGTTAATGAATTAAGAAAAGTTGGTGTAATAGGCAACAGGATGAAGCTGGATTTATTTAAAGATGAAGACCCTATAGGTAAAGAAATTACTGTGAATGGCATCAATTTTAAGGTGATAGGCGTTTTCACAGACCCAGGAGGAGAACGTGATGAAGCTCGTGTTTATGTTCCTATAACTACAGTACAATCAGCATTTAATGGCAAAGATGATGTGCAAAGTATGTGGATGACTGTTAAAATGTCTGATAATTTTGAAGATGCCGTAAAACTATCTACATCCTTATCTCAAAATATTGAAGATCAAGTAAAGCAAAGACACATAGTTTCGCCAGATGATACTGGTGCGGTTAGAATTTTTAATTCTTTGGAAGAAGTAAAAAAAATATACACATTAATAGATACAATTGCTGCGGTCTTTTGGTTTGTTGGTATTGGTACTATTATAGCTGGCATAGTAGGTGTAGGTAACATTATGCTTATTATTGTTAAGGAAAGAACAAAAGAGATTGGTATAAGAAAAGCTATTGGCGCATTACCTATATCTATAGTAGGTATGATATTACAAGAAGCTGTTTTTGTAACCATGTTTGCTGGTTTATTTGGTTTGATTGCAGGTTTAGGATTACTAGAATTAGTTGGTCCGCAAATAGAAAGTGATTTCATTAAATACCCACAAGTCAATTTTAATGTAGCATTAACTACAGTATTTCTACTGGTTTTTGCTGGTACGTTAGCTGGATTTTTCCCAGCATATAGAGCAGCAAAAATAAAACCAATAATTGCTTTAAGGGACGAATAATTATGTTTAATAAAGACCGCTGGGACGAAATATTACAAGCATTAACCGCCAATAAGTTCAGAACTTTTTTGACAGCTTTTGGTGTTTTTTGGGGTATTACCATTTTAGTTTTATTGCTAGCACTAACCAATGGTCTCAAGAATGGTGTTATGATAGACTTTGGAGATTTTGCCACAAACTCTATGTTTATGTGGTCTCAAAGAACGTCTAAACCATATAAAGGCCTTCCTAAAGGGCGGAATTTTAGCTATAGATTAGATGATGTTGATGCTATAAAATCTGAAGTTCCAAATTTAAAATATGTATCGCCAAGAAATCAGTTAGGAGGCTTTAGAGGTAATAACAATGTAACTAGAGGAACAAAAACTGGAGCTTTTGAAATTTATGGTGATTATCCTGAGTTTATTAAACAACAGCCTATGGATATCTTGCAAGGACGTTTTATAAGCTATTCAGATATTAACTCAAAGCGTAAGATCTGTGTTATTGGCACGGATGTTATAAAAGGGTTATATGATAAAGATGAAGAAGCTTTAGGCAGTTATATTAAGATAAATGGTGTAAATTTTATGGTTGTAGGAACTTTTAAAATGAATAATAGTCAAGGTGATAGAGAACAGGAAGCCAATACAATATATATACCATTTACAACTTTTGGACAAGCATTTAACAGAGGAGATAGAGTAGGTTGGATGGCGATAACAGCTGTTGATAATGTTACAATTACATCTATGAAACAGAGAATTTTTGATTTAATGAAATCAAGACATTCAATTGATCCAGAAGATGATAGAGCAATTGGTCATTTTGATTTATCCGAACAATTTGAACGTGTAAATGGACTCTTTACTATTCTGACAATTGTAGGCTATTTTGTTGGAGCATTAGTGCTCATGTCTGGTATAATAGGCATAAGTAATATTATGCTTATTGTTGTTAAAGAACGTACTAAAGAAATTGGGATAAGACGTGCTATCGGAGCTTCGCCTTGGACAATTAAAGGACAGATATTACAAGAAAGCCTTTTGTTAACAATTTTGTCCGGTATGGTAGGTATCTCGTTTGCTGCGTTAGTAATATGGCTGTTAAATTATCTTTTAGGTATGAGCGGACCTGTTGAAAATTTTGCAAACCCAACTGTAAGTATGACAGTAGTATTTACGGCACTGATAATATTGATAGTTTCAGGTCTGTTAGCAGGTTTAATACCAGCAAATAGTGCAACTAAAATGAAACCTGTTGATGCATTAAGAATTGAATAAAAATAAATTAGAATAAAAACAATGAAAAGAACTAAAACCATAATTACACTATCTCTTATAGTTATAGCGTTTTCTGCAGCACTCTTTTATTTATGGCAAAAAAACAGAGAAAATCCGGTAAAGTATACAACCGAAACGGCTAGTGACCAAACTATTGTAGTAAAAACGGTAGCGACTGGAAGTATAGTTCCAAAAGAAGAAATTCTTATTAAACCCAATATTTCAGGAGTAGTGGAAGAAGTGTATATTGAAGCTGGCGAATATGTTAATTCAGGAGATTTAATTGCAAAAATTCGGGTTATTCCTAACGTGTCCTCACTAACAAGTGCAAAAAATAATATTGCAAGTAATCAAACAGCTCTACAAACAGCAAGGATAAATTTAGAGACTCAACAGGCTAATTATGATCGTCAAAAAGCATTATTTGAAAAAGGAGTTATATCAGCCAATGATTTTGAAGCAATTAATAACACCTATTTACAAACAAAGCAAAGTGTTGAACAAGCTAGAATAAATTTAAATTCTGCAAGACAGAATTACGATATTATAAAGACTGGAACCACTAGTGGTTTAGGGAATATAGCTCAAACTCAAGTAAGGGCAACGGTTTCAGGAATGGTATTAGATGTTCCTGTAGAAGCTGGTAATCAAGTCATTGAAGCCAATAATTTTAATGAAGGTACTTCAATAGCCTCGTTAGCTGATGTAAAGAAGATGATTTTTGAAGGTAAGGTTGATGAAAGTGAAGTAGGTAAGATTAAAGAAGGTTTGCCACTTGAAATAACCGTTGGTGCAATTCAAAATGAAAAATTTGATGCAGTTTTAGATTATATAGCACCTAAAGGAGTTGAAGAGAATGGAGCTATTCAGTTTGAAATTAAAGGTTCAATAAAAAAGATTGATTCAATATTTATTAGAGCTGGTTTAAGCGCAAATGCTTCTATTATTCTAGAAAAGGTAGAAAATGCAATGGCTATTAGAGAAGCTTTAGTACAATATGATTCTGAAACAAAAAAACCTTTTGTTGAGATTGAAACCGGAGACCAGCAATTTGAACGTCGAGATGTTGAGCTTGGTATTAGTGACGGTATCCATGTTGAAGTTAAAAATGGCATTTCCAAAGAAGACAAAATAAAAGTTTGGAATCAAGTACAAGGCATTCCAAGTTACGCCCAGAATTAATTTCAATTTTTTCTGTAACACTTTATCATTTACATAGACTTATTATTAAATTATGAAAAAAAACATAATCATACTTATTGTTTTATTGGGATATACTGTATCTCAAGGCCAAGTAAAAAAATGGACACTTCCTGAATGTGTAGATCATGCTTTAGAGAATAATATTACCATTAAACAAAGCGAATTAGATCTAAAAGAAACCGAATTAAATAAAAAAGATGCTTTTGGTAATTTTTTACCATCTTTAAATTTTAGAGCATCGCATTCTTGGAATATTGGATTAAATGTAGATCCAGTATCCAATACTAATGTTAATGCAACAACACAGTCCACATCCGGTGGAATAAGTTCTAGCATAGATATTTTTAGAGGAAGACAAAACTTTAATCAACTGCATCGTTCAAATTTAGAAATTTTAGCAAGACAATATCAACTTGATGATATGAAAGATGATATTTCGCTCTATGTTGCAAATGCATTTTTGCAAATACTTTTCAATAAAGAGCAACTTAAAGTTTTAAGAGGTCAACAAGAGATTTCCAATCAAGAATTAAGTCGTACAAATGATTTGGTTGAAGCAGGAGCTTTACCAAAAGGAGATTTGCTTGAAATACAGGCTACTATAGCTTCTCAAGAACAACAAATTGTAAATTCTGAAAATGCGCTTCAAATATCTAAAATAAATTTAGCACAAATTATGCTCATTGAAGATTATGCAAGTTTTGATATTGTAGATATTGAGTATGCAGTTCCACCTTCTTTAATTTTGAACGAATCTGCTGATGCAATTTTTGAAAAAGCTAAAGAAACAAGATACGATATAAAAATTGCAGAGACTAATGTAGGTATAGCAGAAGACAATTTAAAAATATTTAAAGGAGGCTTATTACCAACTTTAGGTGGATTTTATAGTTTTGATTCTAGATACTTTAATACAGAATTACAGGACTTACCAAGTTTTTCAGATCAGATATCAGACAACAAAGGGCATTCTTTTGGTCTTCAACTTAATGTCCCTATCTTTAATGGGTTTTCAACAAGTAATAATGTGAAAAGAAATAAGATTAATGTTGAAAGAACCAAAAATCAATTAGAACAAGTAAGTCTTGATCTTCAAACAACAGTTTATCAGGCCTATAACGATACCAAAGGAGCTTCAAAAGCTTATGAAGCAGCTTTAAAAACGCTTGAAGCAAGAGAAGAAGCATTCAAATATTCACAAGAAAGATATAACGTAGGTTTATTAAATGCTTTTGATTATAGCCAATCACAAAACAGATTGGAAGCTGCACAAAGTGAAGTTGTAAGAACTAAATACGATTATATATTTAAACTTAAAGTATTAGAGTTTTATTTCGGAATTCCGATAACGGATATTAATTAATAAAATGAACAAGAAAAAATTAACCATCATTATTGTATCAGTTGTAGCAGTTTTAACACTTTTAATTGCTGGAAAGAAAGCAGGATGGTTTGGAGATCATGGTAACTACAAAGAAATTTATACACAAAAAATATCCAAAATGGATATTATTGAAAAAGTTTCAGCTACAGGTAAGATACAACCTGAAGTAGAAGTAAAATTATCAAGTGAGGTTTCTGGCGAAATTATTCTACTTCCAATTGTTGAAGGCCAGCAAGTGTCTAAAGGCGATCTTTTGGTAAGAATTAACCCAGATATTTATCAGTCTAGTGTAAACAGATCACAAGCCACTCTTCAAAATGTAAAAGCATCATTAAGCCAAGCTGATGCAACACTTAAGGAAGCAAAAGCAAACTATGATCGTAACAAACTTTTGTTTGAAAAGGGCATAATTTCAAAAGCAGATTGGGATAAAGTTGTTTCGTCTTATGAAATAGCTGAAGCCAGTAAGCAGTCGGCTTATTATAATGTACAAAGTGTTAGTGCATCTGTAAATGAAGCTTATGACAATTTGAACAGAACAAGTATCTATGCACCAATGTCTGGTACAATTTCCAAGCTTGATGTTGAAATAGGAGAGCGTGTTGTTGGTACTCAACAAATGGCTGGAACCGAGATACTTCGCGTTGCTAATTTGAACAATATGGAAGTTGAGGTTGATGTTAATGAAAATGATATTGTTAAAGTTCAGGTAGGTGATTCGGCAATTGTTGAAGTTGATGCATATCTTAAAAAGGAGTTTAAAGGTTTAGTTACAGAAATAGCCAATTCAGCCTATGGGAATTTAACTTCAGATCAAGTCACTAATTTTAAAGTAAAAGTTAGAATTTTAGAGGAATCATATTTGGATTTATTAGAAGGTAAGCCTGAACACTATTCCCCTTTTAGACCAGGCATGACAGCAACTACAGATATAATTACAAGCACGAAAAAGGATGCAATTGGCATACCAATAAGTGCTGTTGTCATAAAAACGGATACTATAGAAAATAAAACATCTTATTCAGAAAATACAGCAGAAAAACAAGGCAATACAGATGAGAAGTTTGAATGTGTCTTTGTAAAGGAAGGTGAAGTTGCAAAACTTAAAGTTGTTGAAACGGGTATTCAGGACGATTCTAATATAGAAATTATAAGAGGGCTTAAGGTTGGAGACGAAGTTATAACAGGTCCTTATAATATTGTAACTAAATCGCTTAAAATAGGCAGTAAGGTTAAAGTTAAGATAGAAGAAGGAGAATCAAAAAATGAAGAAGACTCTAATGATGTTCAAGTTACAGTAAATTAATATCTTTGAGACGATTTAAGCTTTTCTCTTGGCACTTATTTTATCTATAGAAACTGCAACTACCAATTGCTCTGTTAGTCTTTCTAACAAGGGTAAAACAATTGCTCTTAAAGAAGATTATAATACCAATTTTTCTCATGCAGAAAGGCTTCATGTATATATTGATTCTTTGTTTAAAGACAACAATATTAAACCTAATCAAATAAATGCTGTAGCAGTAAGTAAAGGTCCAGGCTCTTACACAGGATTGCGTATAGGGGTTTCAGCTGCAAAAGGACTTTGTTACGCACTTAATAAACCATTAATTTCAGTCTCAACATTAACTTCTTTATCTCAACAGATAAAAGAAGAAAAAGGAATAATAATTGCCATGTTGGATGCAAGAAGGCAAGAGGTTTATTCTGCTGTTTTTAATAGCAATCTTATTCAAATTAGAGAAACTCAAGCAGAGATTTTAGATTCTAATTCTTTTAGTGCCTATTTAGAATCAGAAAACGTTTATTTTATTGGTACAGGAGTTGAAAAAACAAAGAATGTAATTTCGCATCCCAATGCGATATTTATTGAAGATAAACTACCTTCCGCAAATGAAATGGGAGAACTATCTTATCAAAAATTTAATATAGGTGATTTTGAAGATGTCGCGTATTTTGAACCTTACTATTTAAAAGATTTTGTTGCAATAAAATCTACTAAAATCTAACCTTCCTTACGTATCTCAACTTGATGTGGATATGGAATTTCAATTCCAGCGGCATCTAGTGCTTCCTTGGTATTTTCAGTTATATCAAAATAAACAGTCCAATAATCTTCAGTCTTACACCAAGGTCTAACAGCAAAATTTATGGAGCTGTCAGCTAATTCCATGACAGTTACTGCTGGAGCTGGATCTTTTAAAACACTTGGATGAGATGTTAAAACATTCATTAATACATTTTTAGTTTGTTTAATATCTGAATCGTAACCTACACCAAAAACCAAATCCACACGACGCGTACCTTCGGTTGTATAATTAATAATATTTCCATTAGATAACGCACCATTAGGTATTATAATTTCCTTATTAGAAAGACCAGTGAGTTTTGTAGTAAAAATTTCAATTTCCTTAACAACACCAATTTCACCTTGAGCCTCTATTAAATCTCCAATTTTAATAGGTCTGAAAATCATGAGCAAAACACCTCCAGCAAAGTTTCCCAATGACCCTTGAAGTGCCAAACCAACTGCTAAACCAGCTGCAGCTAAAATAGCTGCAAAAGAAGTTGTTTCAATTCCAAGTTTAGCCAATATAACAAGGATTAATAAAATTTTAAAAGTCCAGCCCAAAAGGTTTAACAAGAATTTTTGAAGACTTTCATCAAACTCTCTTTTAGTCATTATTGTTTTAGTTCCTTTAAGTAATTTCTTAATAATCCAGGAACCAACAATCCAAATAATTATGGCTGCTAATATTTTAATGCCATATTCTGTTGCAAACTCTAAGCCTTTCGTTGTCAATTTTTCTAAATCCATATAGATTAATTTTGAAGAATTATAAAATTAAAAAAAATAATAGTCTTAAGGGTTAATAAATGATTAAATACTAAAAGTTAAAACATTAAACGAAAAAAGATACGATCAAAGTTAAGAATGCTGGAACAGATTGAATGTAAAACAGTTTTATTTTTTTGGTAGAAAGAGCGCCATAAACTCCTGCAATGGCTACACAAAATAAAAAGAAAACGTTTGTGTTTAAATCGCTAATAATTAACGAATAGACTATACCTGCAGCTAAAAAACCATTATAAAGACCTTGATTAGCAGCTAAAACTTTGGTGTCTTCAGCAAATTGTTTTGATTTTAATCCAAATGCTTTAATGCCTTTTGGCGAAGTCCACAAAAACATCTCTAATATTAAAAAGTAAATATGTTCTAAAGCAATTAGAAGACTAAAAATTGTTAGTAGTAATTTCATATTACTACAAATATAACCATTCAAATATTAATTTAATTGAACAATACTTTGCAATATTTTTAAAACAGGCTTTGTTGGAAATATTACTTCAGTGAATTTAAATAGCTAAATAATTTAGAAAGACTTTCTTCTTTTTTTAGTTTTATTCTTTCACTTTTTAAATAAGAGAATACTTCTTGCTCATGTTTCGGAAAAAGCTTTGCGAATTCTTTTTTATTGCTAGGAATAACAATTGCATTTTCATTCCCTTTTTTAATAAAATACTTATCAGCTAACCGTTTGAATTTTGCATCTTGAGGCGTATCATAACCAGTAACTTGTACTTTCTCATCAAAAAATTTAACCACTTCTTTTTTAAGGAGTTTTATGTTTGCTTCCGGTTCGCTTATATGAACAAAATAACCAAAAGTCTGTGTGTTGTCACTATCTATATACATAAAATTTTGGTAGGTCTTTTTTTGTGCAATTAATTGGATAGTTATATCTCTTCTATATTTATTAAGTGCATAAGCTGAATTATGTTCTCCCTTTACTTCAATCTCATCTTTAACAGCATTGTATCTAACATAAAAAATGTTGTTTTCTGAAGCTGAAATAACTGCAGGAGAAAATTTTTCGTTAATGTATGGTGTTCCATCCACTCGGTCATTTAAAACCACTGGAGTGGTGGATAATAATTGACCAGATCCAGAATTTCCTGACCCATGACCTCCTATTAAGGTTAATTCCTGTGAATGAATTGAAAATGATAACGATAGAATTATTATTAAAACTAAATACGTGTTTTTCATAGTAAAAATTTTGTGCGAAAATAACTAAAAAAGAATATTATAAAAACTTTAAAGTGTTAAGATTTCGTGAATGTATTTAATAAGGAACTGAATTTTAGTCTTTTAATAAATCAATTGCTTTTTTCACATCAGTGACAGGTAGTTTACATGAATTATTTACACAAACATATATTAAGGTTTTATCTTCAAAAAAGCGATTGGCCAACAAAGGCATATTACTATCTTTATTGCTACCAGCTATTATAATATTAGGAAGATATACTTTGTTTAATTCATTTACCTTCTCATTTACATCTTCGCCTACAATAGCCACTTCATAAAACGGATTTGTATAATTTAACATTAAATCTAACCAGTTAGAAAAACTTGGACCATACTCTTCAATTTCTGGCTTTACATTGTTTAACATACTTGTTGCAGTTTTCAAATACTGTTCATTTTCAAAATAATGCGAAAGTTTAAATAAGTTTTTCGCCATAATAGAATTACTTGCTGGAATTACATTATCTCTATATTCTATGTTTCTTGTTACCAATTTATCATCTTCATGCGAGGTAAAATAGAACATTTTGTTGGAATCATCATGAAAATAATCAAACACATAATTGGTTAAGTCTCTGGCTGTAAGTAACCATTTGTCTTCCAACGTATTTTCATAAAGTGAAATAAAGGCTTCAATGGTAGTAGCATAATCTTCAAGATAGCCGTTTATAGTGCTAACGCCATCTTTGTAATTATGGTTCAACCCACCATCTTCACGAAGCTGATTATTTATAATAAACTCGGCATTCTTTTTGGCAGAATTCAAATAACTTTCTTTTTTGAATACACGATAGGCATCAACATAACCTTTAAGCATAATAGCGTTCCAGGAGGTTAATGATTTATCATCTAATCTTGGTTTTGGCCTTTGATTTCGTATTTTATATAAAGTTGTTTTCCATGCGTTTTTCTTATCAAGTAATTCCTCTATAGTAAGGTTATGTTTCTTCGCTATTTTAGCATCATCATCTTTTCTGATTAGCACATAATTTTTATGCTCCCATAAACCATAATTGTTAATGTTATAGTAATCAGCAAAAACATCATAGTCATCTTTAAGAATGGATTTTAATTCTTCTTTTTGCCAAACATAAAATGCACCTTCTTCCAATTCACCTTCAGCATTATCACTATCAGCATCATAAGATGAATAAAACGCGCCATTGTTTGTAGTCATTTCGCATTCAATAAACGCCAATGTTTCAGTTACAACATCCTTGTATAATTGATTTTTTGTTATTAAGTAAGCATCACTGTAAAGACTAACCAGTTGACCATTATCATACAACATTTTTTCAAAGTGGGGAACATGCCAAGTAGCGTCAACAGCATACCTCGAAAAACCACCTCCTACATGATCATAAACGCCACCATGTGCCATTTTTGTTAGTGTTAAGTTAACAAACTCTTTAATCTTTTCATCATTAGTTTGATATGCTTGTCTTAATAAAAAATGATAATTATTTGGCATCATAAATTTTGGTGCTCTGTTTAAACCACCAAGATTGTTATCAAATTGCCGTGACCATTTTTTAACTACTTGTCCTACAAATTCATTTTCAAAAACGGGCTCATCAGTATTCAAGGAAACAAGATCCAACGATTGTATCCCTTCCTCCAACTTGTCTGCATATTCTACCAGTTTTTCAGGTTCTTTTTCATATAATTCTGAAATTTGATTTAAAGCACTTATCCATTGTTCTTTTTTAAAATATGTACCGCCAAAAATTGGCCTTCCGTCAGGAAGAGTTATAACATTTAATGGCCATCCACCACGTCCTGTCATAAGCTGAACAGCATTCATATAAACTTGGTCAACATCTGGACGTTCTTCTCTATCTACCTTTACACTAATATAATTTTGGTTCATAACTTGTGCTACCAAACTATCTTCAAAGCTTTCATGTTCCATGACGTGGCACCAATGGCATGCGGCATAACCTACACTAATAACCATTAGTTTTTTTGAAGCTTTTGCCTCTTCTAAAGTAGTTGGATTCCATGCTTTCCAGTTTACAGGATTATGAGCGTGCTGCAATAGGTAAGGGCTTGTTTCGTTTATTAGGTCGTTTGTGAATTGATGATTCATAGTATTGGAATTTTGCCCTTTACAGTTAAACAATGCAATAAGAATAATTAGGGTAAGGTATCTCATAAATCAAAGTTAATGAAATTAAGACATAAAAAAAGTGCTCAAAAATGAACTCAAAAATTTAATTATAGAGCTTTGTGTTTAGCTTTCCTCAAAAAGTAATTTTTTCTTTAGAATCTATATTTTTAAGATCAATAAGCATTAAAAGTCACAATGCAAATTATCCGTTTATAGCTTCTACCATTTCTATTCTATCAGGAAGCATTTCTTTAAGCATATTTTCAATGCCGTTTTTAAGCGTAAAAGTAGACGAAGGACAACCACTACAAGCCCCTTGAAGTATCACTTTAACAACTTTACTTTCTTTGTTATATGAATCAAAAATTATATTGCCTCCATCACTTGCAACAGCAGGTTTTACATATTCTTCAAGTATGTTTACTATTTCTTTTGAAGTATCATCCAATGTATCAAACTCTTTATCCAGTTTTTGACTTTCTTTTTTTACGCTAGTTGAAGCATTGACTATTTCTTTGCCGCTTTCAATATAACTTCTTATAAATTCTCTTAATTCCATTGTAATATCATTCCAATCAGCAACATCGTATTTTGTAATAGAGATGTAGTTTTCGTCTATAAAAACACTTTTAACAAATGGAAAATGGAACAGTCCTGTAGCCAATTGAGAGTTTTTTGAATCATCAATAGTAGTAAATTCATGAGCTGAAACTACTAGCTTTTTGTTTGCAACAAACTTCATTGCTGAAGGATTTGGTGTACTTTCAGCATAAACAGTTACAGGAATTTTTTTCTTTTCAGATGATTGCATAATTACAATGCCTCCATCATTAAGATAGTTTTCAAGTTGTTCAGCAACTTCATCCTTAACGTCTTCCCATGAAACTATATTAAAGCACTCTACGGCAATAAAATTACTGGAGATGTATACTCTCTTTACAAAAGGAAGATAAAACAATTGTTGCGCTAATGGCGAAGATGAAGCCTCGTCTATATTATTAAATTCAAAGCTTTCATGGTTTGTAATAAACTGATTGAGTTCAAATTTAATTATGGAATCGTTTGATGTAGGTTGTATGTTGACTTTATATCTTGACATTTGGACTAATTTTTTGCAAAAATACTAAAAGAAAACTTCAGATATCCATATATTTGGTATTTCTTGAAAAATAAAGTGCTGAAAGAAATGCTGTGAAAAAGGGATTTTCTGTGGTTTTTGGACTTTATCTTTAGGACATAATTTTTAACAAATCGAGACGTTTTAATTAAACTATATTTGTCTTGAAAATAAAAGCGTATGAAATTTAAAAGGATTTTAGTACTATTAGTAATTTCGTTACTTTCTAAAATTACCATCTCGCAAGAAGGACTTCCTATATATACAGATTATTTAACAGATAATTATTATTTGATTCACCCATCTATGGCAGGCATTGCAGATTGTTCTAAAATCAGACTTACTGCCAGACAGCAATGGTTTGGGCAAGAAGATGCGCCGAAGCTTTTAACCATGAGTGTGAATGGGAGAATAGGAGAAACTAAATCTGGGGTTGGAGCAATTTTTTATGCTGATAAAAACGGGTATCATTCACAAACAGGAGCATATTTAACTTATGCACACCATATTTTATTTTCAAGAAACTTTGTTGATTTAAACATGCTTTCTTTTGGTTTGAGCGCTGGAGCTATTCAGTACAAATTGGACGAAACTTCTTTTTTATCTGAAGGATTTGATCCTATAATCGCTGGTATAGAACAGAGTTCAACTAACTTTAATGTAGATATTGGTGCATCTTATCATTTTTTAGATTTTTATGCACATGCAACGGTTAAAAACCTGTTAAATAATGAAGGTATTAATAACGACATTGAGATTACCAGTAATTTAAGAAGGTATTTGTTTTCAACAGGTTATGTTTTTCATAAATTAGGAAGTGAATGGAGTTACGAACCCTCAATTATGTTTCAATATAAAGATGGAACAGGAGAGTCTTCAATAGACGTTAATGGTAAAGTGTACAAGAAAATGGAGTTTGGAAAACTTTGGGGAGGCATTTCTTATAGAAGAAGTTTAGATGGAGCAGAATATTTAGATGGTTCTGGCGTGAGTAGTCAAAAACTACAACATTTTACACCAATATTGGGTGTAGACTATAAAGACTTTGTATTTGCTTATACGTATACGTATCAATCAAATTCATTGGTGTTTACCAATGGAGGTTTTCATCAAATAACACTAGGATATAATTTTAATTGTAGAAGAGAACGATACGATTGCGAATGCCCAGCAGTTAATTAGTATAAAAAAAGGCTCGATTTTCGAGCCTTTTTACTTTATTTAAAAACTATAATTCTTTTTTTTGGCCTGTTTTTTAATGGCATTAATCATGGCATTTTCAAGACCATTTGTATTTTCTTTTTGAGTTTCTAAAATAAACTCTTGTCTTTTTTTGTTTAGCTCCTGAATCTGTTTCTGTATAACTTCACGCTCTTTTCTTTTTGATGAAATGTATGATTTAATTTCTGTTTCAGATTTTCCTTTTAAATTTTGCGGTAAATCATCTTGGTTAAGATCATCATAATCAAAAGATTTTTCAGACATGGCATCAACCAAATCCCAATTGGAATTTTTATATAAATGTGAACTTTTACTGATGGATCGTGTTACTGCATTGGCCTTGCTAAAACTTTGGGCATTATTATCTTGTTCCTTTTGAAGTGCTATTTTTTCTCTACCATAATTTCCGTAAGCAATGTAAGTGTTATTAAGTTTTTTATTTAATATTAGAATTTGTTCGTCATAAGGAGTTGCTACGTAAACAGTGGTTAGGTTATGATTTATGGCCATATAATCTCCATGCGTTAAATCGGCACCATCTTTCCAATAGGTAGAAATGCCTTGATTGTAATCTCCACAAAAAATGGTATTCACTGTAATTCCGTTTTGATGTGCTTGTTTGGAAACCGTTTTATAATTTACTCTTCCTTGCGTATAAGGTTCATTTCCTGCAATAAAAATAAGTTTTAAATCATCAGGATTATTTCCCCAATTGAGTTGGTTTAAAGCATTTTGAATGACCTGTCCGCAATATTCATTTCCGCCATTGGTTGTTAAAGAGAATAACTGTCTTGAGATTTCATCCAAATCACTACTAAAAGGTAAAACTTGCCTGATAAAACCTTCTTGGTTAGGTAATCTATCGTTTCCATATTCATATAAAGCGATTTGAAGATTAGGTCTATCATCATTACATTTTGCATAAGACAGTTCGTTGACAATTGACCACAGTTGGGCCTTGGCCTGATCTATAAGACCATCCATACTATTGCTTGTGTCCAGCAATAAAGCTACTTTTATAAATTGATTGCTTGGTTCATGATTTATTAGTTTGGAAGTGTCACTTTTATTGGTAACATTAGAAAAAAGAAATCCTGTAAGAAATAAATTAAATAGTAATGTTTTCATAGCATATATAGTTTAATATCTGTCTAAAACTACCACCAACTTATTTATTTAAAAAACACAAATGAGTAAATGGCACTTTTTAGTTAGTAAAGTGTATTGTTCAATTAGTTAAGAGGAAATATTATAGAAATACAACTATATATTTAAAAAAAGCAGTTTTATTATACCAAGTAAAGTATGTAAGTTTATCTGCGATAACAGAATCAAATGAAAATTTTAAAACCATATTTAAGTTTATTCATATTCTTTATAGTTACTTTTTATACGGTTGCTCAAAATGAAAGTATAATTGATACACCTGTTTATACTATTAAAGGGTCTGTTATAGAAAGCGAAACGCGTAAACCCATTCCCAGAGTTAATGTGCAAGTTGTTGGAGGAGATTATACTACAACCAATGTCTTGGGCGATTTTGCAATTAGGGCTAAAAAAGGCGATGAATTGATAATAAAACATTTTGATTTTGAAACCGTTTACTACACTATAGTTAATTCAGATGACATTGTAGTAGAAGTTAATCCAAACCAAGAATCTGATTCCAAATTTAAAAGCTCTAAAAGAGCATCACCA
>DATGBV010000315.1:0-15877 GCA_035312485.1 Flavobacteriaceae bacterium
TCTTATGAGCAGATAGCAAAAGGGATAATAACCTATGCACAGAATCCTCTGTTGGAAGTAGTGAAGTTTTACCAGCAAGTAATCATATCATTTCTAATAGGTAATAACGATATGCATTTAAAAAACTTTTCATTAATAGCATTTAAGAATGGCCAATACCAATTGACACCAGCCTACGATATGGTAGCTGTTAAATTATTAATTCCAGATGACCCAGAAGAACTGGCTTTAAACCTTAACGGCAAAAAAAGAAAACTAAAACGTAACGATTTTAATGAAGCGATGACCAAAGCGCAAATCCCAGAAAAAGCAATTGAAAACCTTTGGAACAGGATAGAAAATGGCATGCAAAACTGGCAAGAATTAATAAAGAACAGTTTTTTAATTAATGGGTCAAAAGAAACATTATTAAAACTTATCAATACAAGAGCAAAACAAATAAAGTTAAAACTATAATAAGATAATGACCAACAACCAAGATCACATAAGCCTTAACAGAAATGTTAGGGCTTTTTTATTCTAATATAGCGTGCCCAAAATTAACTGAAAAATCTACACACCAAATAAGTACATAGTTGTGAGTTTCGAAGTTAACCCCTTCTGGAAGATTATATTCAAAGTCACCTTCAATGCCCTGTAATTCACCTAACGAAATATATTCAGAAGCATTTGTATCTGTTGCCAAATAAACTTCTAGTATAGGCCCATCATCTGTTTTGAAGTCTGTAAAAGATAATAGGGTGTGGTCTTCATTTACTATAGCTTGACCTGAAGTTGGATGAGCTGCAGAAACAAAATCACCTTCATATAAGTCCACTTCTTCTTCTTCTTCCATCATCATATCGTCTTCCATTTCTTCTTCCATCATACTACTGTCATCATCTTGAATTACTTGTGGACTATCATCGCCACTTGATGAACATGACATTATCAATAAAAGTGCTGTGAATAAAAACAATTTGAGTTTCATAGTTTTTTTTTAAGACTATTTATAGGTCGTTCAAAAAAAAGCTTACTTACAAATTTTTATTAATTAGGTTTGTTACAAATTAAAACTGTAAAATTTTCGTCAATATTTTTGGTAAAAAACATATAGGTACTTCCTCCATCATTAATTTTGAGTTTTTTTCTAATTTGACTGACAGTTTCTGGAAAATTTCTAGTGGTAATATTGGCTTTGACTATGGATTCATTCTTTAATAGTTGTTTATTATATGGAAGCATCTTTTTAATTTTAAAACGTCTTCCAGGAAAATCAGTTAGTGAATCTGATGTATATAGATGAGAATGTGGATGTAATTTGAATAACTTAAGTTTATTAGAAATACTTTTAAAAGCACCTGATTTTAAAATTGCTGCATTAGGCTCATACAAGTAGGCAAGTGGCAAACTATATTGAACATTTGAAGTGTTTTCGTCATTTAATTTGAATGAAAATTCTTCTTTATTCTGTATATTAATATTTGCAGTGTTGATGAAAATATCATCCTTATAATCTTTTTCTAGCTCCCAAAGTAATTCTTTGACTTCATTGTTAACAGCAATGACGTGAATGGATTTAACATAGTTTAACTCTGTAATGCCAACCGAAATATCTAATAATGGTGATGTTTTAATCAGAATATTCGTTGAATGCTGAAATAACATTTCCATATGTTCTGGAACATTGGGCAAACAATCTTTTAAAAAATAGACTTTGCCTTTAACTTGATGGCGCCTAGATGGATCTAAATAAATCCAATCATAATTAAAGTTATTCTCCTTTAGATAAGAAATACCATCACTATTTTTTGTTGTAATATTTTGAGCATCAAGCTGTTTGAAATTATGAGCAGCTATGTTTGACAGTTCTTTATTGATTTCGCAGTGTGTTACAGTATGAAACTGTTTAGCGAAGTAGTAAGAATCTACACCAAAACCTCCTGTTAGATCTATTAGAGAATTTCCATTAACTAGATTAGATTTATATTTTGCTGTAATTTCTGAAGACGTTTGCTCTATATTAAGTTTATTTGGGTAGTAAATATTTTGAAGATTAAACCATGTAGGTAACTTTGTTTTACATTTCTTCTTCGCTTCAATTTGCTTAACAATTTCCTTATTCTCTATGTTATCAAAAAACGGTTTTTTCAATAACATTTTAAGAATATCGGAGTCTAAATTATTATTTATAAAATTTTGAATTTCAATATTTAGAATTAAATCATTCAAATAATTGTTATAAATCTTTAGTAAGCTTTTTAACTATTTTCAGGTCTGATAAAAATTCTTTAAGAATTACTTTTATTGCTGTATAACTAGGTACAGCCACAATCATTCCTACCACGCCAAACAGAATTCCTGCAATAATGATGACCAGAAATATTTCCAGTGGATGGGATTTTACACTTTTAGAGAATATAAATGGTTGACTGAAAAAATTATCCACCAATTGTGCTATCACAAATCCAATCATTACATAAATAGTTTTTGGTAAAATAACATCACTAAAACTTTCACCTAAATTACTGGTCATGGTTAATGTAATCATTAACGCAGCACTTACAAGTGGTCCAACATAAGGAATAAGATTAATTAGAGCACATAAAAATGCAATAACAATGGCATTATTAATTCCAAATACTAATAATACAATTGTGTAAATAACAAAAAGAATTAATATCTGAAATATTAAACCCACAAAATAACGTGATAACAAGTCTTTAATTTTTACTGATGATTGTTTTGATCTTAATTCTTTATCATCAGGAATTAAAGTCATAATGGCATCTTCAAAGAGCTTGCTGTCCTTTAAAAAGAAAAACGAAATAAATAATACAGAGAATAATCCTATACTAAAACTACCCAGACCACTTACAATAGAATTCAAAAAATCAGGAATTACAGAATAATCAATTTTTGAAAGTAGATTTATAGGTTTCATGTTTTCACCAACATGAATATTCTTTAAATTAAAATAAATTTGTACCTGTCTGTACAGATCCTCAATGTTGGTTTGTAACTGGTCAATATTTAACAGTGATAAGTTATGACCTTGTTCTACAATCAACGGAATGAATAAACGTACTAAACCTATAAACAAACTAATAAACATAACCATTGTGGTAATTACAGCCAGTGTGTTATTAAACTTTAATTTCCTGCGTAAAAAAAGAACAATAGGTCTTCCAATAAGTGAAATGACAGCAGCGATAGCAATATAGACTATAACCGATTGTATTTTATAAAGAAAATATAGCAGCAAGAATACACCAACAAGAATTGCAATGGCTCTTAAAATACCGTTTGAGATTATTTTTGAATTCAATGTGATAAATTTTTATAGCTAATCTAGTCATTTCGAACGAATGTGAGAAATCACATAATATTTTTTTGATTGACTTCTCGATACAATTCACTATATGAATCACTCGAAGTGACTTAAAGAAACTGTTTAGTGATTTGGTATAAAGCTATATTTGTTGCCTGAACCACATTCATACTGCTATTTTGACCAAACATATTAATGTGAATGATATCGTCTGAAAGTTTTAAGATATCTTCAGAAACACCAAAATTTTCATCGCCAACAACAAGTACAATTGGTTTATTTATAGAAAATTTAAACTCATGGATTGGTTTACTGGTATTTGTAATTTCCAATGAAACAATTCTGTATTCTTTATTTTTAAAAGATTTAACCACTTCCAATACATTTTCTGAAATTTCAAAGTTAACTACGTTTTCGGTTGCTCTAGAAGTTTTCTTCATTTTTCGACCAAGCAGAATATCATGTCCACAAAGAATTAATTTTTCAATACCAAAAGCATCTGAAATTCTGAACAGACTACCAATATTTGGAGCATTAGTAATGTTATCGCAAACTAATATGATTGGAAATGTGCGTTTGTTAAAATTGGTGTTGTAGTGAGTTAGTTGTTTCAAAAGAATTTAATTCTCAAATGCGTACTTAACAATATTGGCTCCCATTTTAAGCGCTTTTTCTCTTTCATCTTCTGGGTCGTTATGCACTTCTGGATCTTCCCAACCGTCACCAAGATCACTTTCAAAAGTAAAAATCAAAACCAATCTATTTTCGTCAAAAATACCAAAAGCTTGAGGAGCTTTTCCGTCATGTTCATGAATCTTTGGTAATCCTTGAGGAAAATCGAAGGCATTGGAAAAGATTGTAAAATCGGACGGAATTTCAATCAAATCCCTATCTGGAAATACTTTTTTTAACTCTTCAGTAATATAAGGTCGCATTCCGTAATTATCATCTATATGCAAAAAACCACCAGAGAGTAAATAATTACGCAGGTTTTCTGCATCTGCATCGGTAAAAAACACATTGCCGTGACCTGTCATGTGTACAAATGGATATTGAAAAATATCGATATTACCAACTTCTACAGTCTTTGGAGTTTTATCAATTTTAGTATTGATATTCTGATTACAAAATTCAATTAAATTTGGAAGCGATGTAGGATTGCTATACCAATCGCCACCACCATTATATTTTAGCAGTGCAATCTCTTGAGCAGACAAACTGAAGACTAAAAAATTGAAAACTAAAAATATAATTTTTCTATTCATATTTACTCATTTGAAAACGCAACTGAATGACAGGCTACGATAGCTGCTGTTTCGGTACGCAATCTGGTTTTTCCCAAAGTTACTGGAATAAAATTATTTGCAATAGCCATTTCAATTTCTTTAACACTAAAGTCTCCTTCTGGTCCAATTAAAATTGTGACTTCTGTTTGAGGTTTTAGTGTTTCCTTTAATGATTTTCTTTGAAAGTCTTCACAATGCGCGATAAATTTTTGATCAATAAAATCTTTTTTAACAAACTCTTTAAACGCTATTGGTTGGTTTAGTGCTGGTAAATAACAATTTAGTGATTGCTTCATTGCAGATTGTAATATTTTCTCTAAACGACCCATTTTAACAACTTTGCGTTCACTATGGTCACAGATAATTGGAGTTATTGTATCAATTCCTATTTCGGTAGATTTTTCTAAAAACCATTCATAGCGATCATTCATTTTGGTTGGAGCAACTGCCAAATGAAGTTTATAATTTCTAGGATGTTGTAATTCTTTTGAAATAATGGTTGCAGAACATTGCTTTACGTCTATCGCAATTATTTTTGCTTCAAACAACCATCCATTTCCATTTGTAATATTAAGAATATCACCAACTTTCTTTCTTAAGACTTTAGAAATGTGTTTACTCTCTTCTTTTGAGAAGATGATTTGAGAACTTTCTTCGTTTATTTCAGAATTGTAGAATAGCTGCATTAGCTTTTATGTTCAACAACTTTCAGTACTTTTATTTCTTTAATATCTTTTGGTTCAAAAGTTTTTAATACAACATAATACCATTGCCTATCCTCGATATCTACAGTAAAAGTATCATCAACATTTGCTGTGGTTCCAATAATTGTATCTTCAAATATAGGATGCATTTCGCCTTTAGCAAACCAACCTAGATCTCCACCACGATTGGCGTTACCATCCATGGAATATTTCTTTGCCAAATAATCAAATGGGACTCCATCTTTATATTGGGACATAATACTTCGTCGTAAAGCACTGATTTCTGATTCAGGTAATTTTTTACCATCTAAATAGATATAGCTAACACGATAATGTGTAATAAAAGAAGTTTCAACTATTTTGTAATGAACTTTTTCAACTTCATTTTCAACTACAAGTGTTCCACCAGAAGATCTACTAAATAATTTTTCTGCCAGAGCAGTTTTATGCTTTTCTTGATTAAAGATGATAAACTTATTTTCTTTGGAATTTAATGATAATAAATATTCTTCGGCTTGAAAGGTGTTAGTTATTGAATCTAATTGACTTGTAACGGTTTCTTGTGAATGTAAAAAGAAAGTAGAACTAAAAAGGACTGAAAAAAATAATTTATTCATTTTAGATGTTTTTGTTTTATTGATTAACAAAAAAACAAATAAAATGCTTTAAAATTAAAAGAAATGATAAGGTTATTAACATAACTTTTAACATGTGTTTCAAAGTTTACTTTTAGCATGTTCTAAACCAAGCTCAATATAATGAAGCAATTGCGATTCGGTCTTATAACCTTGCTCTGAAACATATACAAACTCTTTCATTGGACGTTTTGTAAAATCCATTGGTCTAACATGATCTTTAGCAAGTTCGTTGTCCATTTTACCTTCAATAATTCTAACTGCTAAATCATCTTTTACAATACCAACAGTCATTTTTCCTTGATATAGAAATGATAATCCGCCAAACATCTTCTTTTCAGTGAATTCTTCAGGAAACAACTTGAGTTGTTCTCTAATCCTATTTGCTATGCTTTCGTTGTATGCCATTTTTTATATTTTCAATCTAGCGGAAGCCGTAATATTCTGCTCTGAAAAGTCCTGTTCAAGATACTTTAAATAGCCGACAATGGCAATCATTGCGGCATTGTCTGTGGTGAATTCAAATTTTGGAATATAGGTTTTCCAACCAAATTTTTGCTCTCCTTTTTTTAATGCTTCTCTAATACCAGAGTTAGCAGAAACGCCACCACCAATAGCGATATGTTTAATTCCTGTTTGCTTGCTGGCAAGTTTAAGCTTATCTATTAAAATTCCGATAATGGTATATTGAATGGACGCACAAATATCATTTAGATTTTCTTCAATAAAATTAGGATTTGCTTTGGTTTCCCTTTGAATAAAATATAGAATTGCTGTTTTTAACCCAGAAAAACTAAAGTTTAATGCATCAACTTTAGGTTTCGTAAACTTGAATCCTTTTGGGTTACCAAGTTTAGCGCGTTGGTCTATTTCTGGGCCAGCTGGATAATCTAACCCTAGGATTTTTCCACTTTTGTCAAAGGCTTCTCCAACAGCATCATCAATGGTTTCTCCAATTACATCCATTTTAAAATAATCATCAACTTTTACTATTTGTGTATGGCCACCAGAAATGGTCATAGCCAAAAATGGAAATGGTGGTTTATTAAAACCTTCTTCGTCTATAAAGTGCGCAAGTATATGAGCTTGCATATGGTTAACTTCTATTAGTGGGATTTGTAATCCGTAAGCCAAGGATTTTGCAAAAGATGTACCTACAAGTAACGAGCCCATAAGTCCTGGACCTCTTGTAAACGAAATGGCATTAAGTTGTTCTTTCTTTACATTTGCCTTTTTTAAAGCTTGGTGAACTACTGGAACAATGTTTTGCTGATGTGCTCTGGATGCTAATTCTGGTACAACTCCACCATATTCTTTATGTATTTTTTGATTGGCCACAACATTGCTCAAAATTTTTCCGTTGTGAATAATAGAAGCAGCTGTATCATCACATGAAGATTCAATACCAAGAATATAAATATTTTGTGAAGCCATTAGTGAATTTTAGGCATAATAATTGTTAATTTTGAACTAACACAAACAACTATATTGTTCATGAAATCGTATTTACAAATGTAGTTTATTCTAAAGAAAACTTTAACTTTAACAGATATCAAAAAAATATTAAAAATAATATCAAAGCTTGTAGCAATAATTGTGCTACTTTTCATCATTTTGGTGTTGTTTTTATCTATTCCAGCTGTTCAAACCCATTTTGGGAAAAAAGCCACAAAACGATTAAATAAAGAATTTGGCACCAACATTAATATTGGTAAAATTGGTTTGCAATTTAATGGTGATGTTGAATTAAAAAACATCTACATACAAGATTACAAAAAAGACACACTTATAAACATTGCCGAGCTCAACACTTCCATTTTAAGTTTTAAGAATTTATATGATGGCAGGTTAGTTTTTGGCGATATTGACATTATTGGATTGTTTTTCAATATAAAAACTTATAAAGATACTAAAGACACTAATCTTGATGTTTTTGTTGCCAAATTTGAAGATAATAACCCTCGAAAAGAAGAAAGCAGATTCTTGTTCTCCTCAAGTGATGTTTCTATATATGACAGCACTTTTAAAATAGTTAATGAAAACAAAGAGAATACGGACGGACTTCATTTTAAGGATTTAAATATCAATGCAACCAATTTCTTGATCAAAGGTAGTGATGTTAGTGCAAGGATAAATACTCTTGCCTTTATTGACAGTAGAGGTCTTGTAATGAAAAGCATGACCACTAATTTTGCTTACACGTTGCAGGACATGACTTTTGCTAACTTGGATATAAAAACAAATAGTTCAGAATTGAAAGGCGATGTGAAATTTGAATATGAACGTGAAGATTTACAATTTTTCACAGATAGCGTACAAGTAATAGCAAATTTTAAAGATTCTAACATTGCTTTAAGTGAGTTAAACACGTTTTATAATGAGTTTGGCCAAAATCAAAAGGCAAGAATTACTGTTGATCTTTCTGGAACAATGAATAATCTTTATGCAAAAAATCTTCGTGTAAATACGAGCAGAAGAACTAGAATTTACGGGAATATTCTATTTAAAAACTTATTCAACAGTAGGGAGAACAATTTTTATATGAATGGTGATTTTAGAGATTTATCTTCAAATTATAGAGACTTAAAAGACTTGTTGCCCAACGTTTTAGGTGAAGCTATACCATCTTCTTTTGATCGTTTAGGTAACTTTACTCTTGTTGGGAATTCTCAAATTACACCATCTACAATTAATGCAGTTCTAGCTATAGATACAGATTTAGGCTTGATAAATTCTAATCTTAAACTTACCAATATTAATGATATTGATAATGCATCTTACGAGGGAAAGGTAATTTTTGATAAGTTTAATATTGGAACGTTTTTAGAGAACCCAAAACTTAAAAGAACTTCTTTGAACTTGGATGTTAATGGTTCCGGTTTTACAAGAAAAAATATCAATACACATTTAAATGGTGAAATTAAATTCATAGAATACAATAGTTATTCCTATTCAAACCTTGTTGCTTCTGGCAATTTACAGGACAATATATTTAATGGTAAGTTGGTTTCAAACGATATTAATTTCATGTTTAATTTTGACGGCTTGGCTGACCTTTCTCAAGACATTTATACTTTCGATTTTGTTGCGAATATTCAACGAGCAGACTTAAGGATTCTTAATTTTTCTAAAGACAATACCACTTCAATTTTTAAAGGAATTGTTGATATGAAAATGAAAGGAACCAATTTTAATGATGCCTTTGGAAATATATCGTTTAAAAACACGTATTACCAAAATGAAAATGATGAATATTTCTTCAAAGATTTTCAATTGACTTCAACATTTACTGACGATGGCATTAGACATATTAACGTAAATTCACCTGATATTACTGAAGGTCATTTAAGTGGCAATTTCCTTTTTGAGGACATTGATAAATTATTCGAGAATGCAGTTGGAAGTATATATACAAACTACGTACCTCATAAGGTTAAGACCAATCAATACATCGATTTTAATTTTAAGATTTATAATAAAATAGTCGAAATTTTTTATCCAGAATTAATACTTGGTAAAAACACATTTATAAAGGGTAGAGTGGAGAGCGACGAGAAGGGGTTTAAACTAACATTCAAGTCGCCTAAAATTACACTATTTGATTACTTCGCAAAAGATATTGAAGTGCGAGTGGATAATAAGAACCCATTATTTAATACTTATATAGACATAGACAGTCTTAAAACTAAATTTTACAATGTTTCAAAGTTTAATTTAATTAATGTTACTTTAAATGACACGCTTTTTATGCGTTCTGAATTTAAAGGAGGCAAAGAGAATAAAGATATTTATAATTTAAGCTTTTATCATACTATCAATGAAAATAAACAATCTGTTGTTGGTTTTAAAAAATCTGATATTACATTTAAAAACAATACGTGGTTTATAAACGAACTTCAAAATAATTTAAACAAAATAACTTTTGATAAATCTCTTAATAATTTCAGTATAGATGAGTTTGTAATGAGCCATAACAATGAAGAGATAAAACTTGCAGGTGTTTTAAAAGACTCAACATACAAAGACATAAAGCTCAATTTTAAAGATGTAGATTTAGCAAAAATAACACCACCAATAGATAGCCTGTCTATGGAAGGCAATGTAAATGGAAAACTCGATATTCTTCAAAAAGATGGGGTTTATTTACCAAACTCGTCAGTTACAATTGATGATTTTAAAGTAAATAATTACCTCTTGGGTTCTTTTGACGCAAAAATAAAAGGCAATGAGTCACTCACTAATTACAATGTAGATATTAGCATTAAGGATGATACTGCACAATCACTAAAAGCAATCGGTAATATTAATGTTGTAAGAAATGCTTCCACAATAGATGTCGATCTCTTTTTTAATAAGTTTAATTTGGAACCTCTTAATCCATTTGGTCAAGGTGTTATTTCTAATATTAGAGGACTAATAAATGGTCAGGCTAAAGTAGTAGGTAACTTAAAGAAACCAGATATTATAGGTCAACTTACTTTAAATGACACAGGCTTATCAGTACCTTACTTAAATGTTGACTATCAAATAACAGATAACTCAAAAGTTAAGTTAGATAATCAAAGCTTTATTTTTAATAATGTTGAATTAACAGATACAGTATATAATACTAGAGGCCTATTAAATGGCTCTTTGAGTCATGATAATTTGTCAGAATGGGCTTTGGATTTAAATATTAGTTCCTCCAGAATTTTAGTTTTAAATACTCAAGAGACAGAAGAATCTTTATATTATGGCACTGGATTTTTAGGAGGTACAGCATCAATCAATGGCCCAACAGAAGAATTGGTAATAAGTGTGGCAGGTGAAACAGAAAGAGGAACAGTTTTTAAAATACCTTTAAATGATACAGAATCTTTTGGTGATAACTCATTCATTCATTTTTTAACACCAGAAGAAAAGAAGGCCAGATTAGAAGGTAAAGAAGTGGCATATGAAGATATTAAAGGGCTTGAATTAGAATTTAATTTAGATGTCACCCAAGATGCAGAAATAGAGTTGTTATTAGATAAAAATACTGGTAGTACCATAAGAGGAAGAGGTGTAGGAGGAATGCTGGTTGAGATTAACACCAATGGAAAATTCAATATTTATGGAGATTTTTCAGTATTTGAAGGTGTTTATAATTTTTTATATGGAGGCGTAGTTCAAAAAAAGTTTATTGTTGAACCTGGAGGAACACTTGCCTGGGAAGGCGACCCATTGAACGCCATAATAAATATTAAAGCTATTTATGCAACATCTGCCAACCCTTCACCTTTATTAGATAACCCAATTAATAGAAGTATTCCTGTAAAAGTTGGTATTACCTTATCAGGACAGTTAGCTAAACCTGAACCTGACTTTAGTTTTGAATTCCCTACGGTTAATTCCACTGTAAGATCAGAGTTACAGTATAGATTAGAATCTAAAGATGAAAGAGATAACCAGGCCTTGTATTTATTAACTACAGGTTCTTTTTCAAGTAGTTTAAATAATATCAATCCTTATGGAACACTTACAGAGCGACTTACAGGCATTGTTAATAGCTTATTTACAAATGATGACAATAAGCTTCAAGTAGGAATTAATTATGAGAATGCCGAAAGAACACCAGAATATCAAAGTGATGCAAAGCTTGGGCTTAATATTCAAACAAAAATTAGTGATCGTGTGATAATTAATGGTAATGTTGGTGTTCCAATAGGTGGAGTTAGCGAGACTGTTATAGCTGGTGATGTAGAGATAGATTTTTTGCTAAATGAAGATGGTACGCTAACTGCAAATGTTTTTAATAGAGAAAACAGCATTCAAAATTTTGGAGAAGAAATTGGATATACGCAAGGTGTTGGAATTTCTTATACAGTAGAATTTGATACGTTTAAAGAGCTTATCCAAAAAATTGTAAAAAGCAGTAAAAAGAAAGATAAAAATATTGAAGAAGAGGAAGAAACAGAAAACGAAACTTCATCTGAAAATTCTTTACCAGATTTTGTGAATTTTAAGTCCGATCCAGAGTCCAAAAATTAACGTTTAGTACCATATTTTATAAACATTTCAAAAATACTTGTTAACGAAATCGTTTGAGTTTTTGTTATTGATTAAAATCTTTAAAAACATAGTATTTTTATAAGATAAGTTTAGTAGTTTTACTTTCCAAATTTGATGTTACATGTCAAAAAACATAAAAAAAATAGGTGTTTTAACTTCCGGTGGTGATTCACCTGGAATGAATGCTGCTATCAGATCTGTGGTAAGGACTTGTGCATATCATGGGCTTGAATGTGTTGGAATATATCGAGGATATGAAGGTCTTATGGAAGGTGATTTTATTAGCCTTAATGCTCGAAGCGTTAAAGGGATAATTAATAAGGGAGGAACTATATTAAAATCTGCTCGATCAGAAGAGTTTAAAACCAAAGAAGGTAGACAAAATGCTTATAATAAGCTTAAAGAAGCTAATATTGATGGATTGGTTGTTATAGGTGGTGATGGATCATTTACAGGAGCAATGATTTTTAATAATGAATTTGACCTTCCTATTATGGGAATTCCTGGAACTATAGATAATGATATTTTTGGAACTACACATACACTCGGTTTTGATACTGCCTTGAATACAGTAGTTGAAGCAATAGATAAAATAAGAGACACAGCAAGTTCACATAATAGACTTTTTTTTATTGAAGTCATGGGACGAGACGTTGGCCATATAGCATTAAATGCTGGTGTTGCTGGTGGTGCAGAAGAAATATTAATACCAGAAGAAGATTTGGGATTGGAAAGATTAGAAGAATCTTTAAGAAGAAGTAGAAAATCAGGTAAAACGTCCAGTATTGTTATTGTTGCTGAAGGCGATAAAATAGGGAAGAACATTTTTGAACTCAAAGAATATGTAGATCAGAACATGACAGGTTATGATGTAAGAGTATCTGTTTTGGGTCATATGCAACGTGGAGGTTCGCCTTCATGCTTTGATCGCGTACTTGCTAGTAGAATGGGTGTAAAAGCTGTAGAATCTATTTTAGAAGGAAAAACAAATTTTATGGTAGGCTTATTAAACAATAAAATGGAATTAACGCCATTAGAGAATGCCATAAAAGGAAAATCGAAAATAAATTTAGAATTATTAAGAGTGTCAGATATAATGACAACATAAAACAAATTAAACAATGTCAAAAACAAAAATTGGAATTAATGGATTTGGTCGAATAGGCAGAATAGCTTTTAGAGTAGCAGTAAACAGACCAAATATTGAAGTAGTAGGAATAAACGATTTATTGGCTGTAGAACATTTGGCGTATTTATTAAAATACGATTCAGTTCACGGAAAATTTGATGGTACTATAGAAATTAAAAATGGAAACTTGGTAGTTAACGGAAATGAAATAAGAGTAACAGCCGAGCGTAACCCAGAAGATTTAAAATGGGATGCAGTTGGTGCAGATGTTGTATTGGATTGCACAGGCATTTTTACAACTCTAGATAAAGCACAAGCGCACATTACAGCTGGAGCTAAAAAGGTTGCAATTTCTGCTCCTTCAGCGGACGCACCAATGTTTGTAATGGGTGTGAATCATGATAAAATAACTGCACAAGATACAATCGTATCAAATGCTTCTTGTACTACCAATTGTTTAGCTCCTCTTGCCAAAGTAATCAACGATAAGTTTGGTATTGTGGAAGGATTAATGACAACAGTTCATGCAGCCACAGCAACTCAATTTACAGTTGATGGTCCTTCTAAAAAAGATTTTAGATTAGGACGATCTTCACTTAATAACATTGTGCCTGCTTCAACTGGCGCAGCTAAAGCTGTTGGAAAAGTAATTCCAGAGTTAAATGGAAAATTAACAGGAATGGCATTCAGAGTTCCAACTGTTGATGTCTCTGTAGTTGATTTAACATGTAGATTGGAAAAAAGTGCAACTTTTGAGGAAGTTAAAGCAGCATTAAAAGAGGCTTCAGAAAACGAATTAAAAGGAATTTTGGGTTATACCGAAGAAGGAGTTGTATCACAAGATTTTGTTTCAGAACCAAAAACAAGCACATTTGACGCCAATGCAAGTATTGGGTTGAATGACAATTTTGTTAAGTTGATATCTTGGTACGATAATGAATTTGGATATTCAACCAAATTGGTTGATTTGGCTGAATACATTAATTCAAAATAATATTTAATACTAAAAGAGCTTTCATCAAAACAATGAAAGCTCTTTTGTTTATTTCCATAAATTATGATTCTAATTGTTGACAGCGGTTCTACAAAATGCGATTGGATTGCAGTAGATGAACACGGTACACAGTTAATGGAAAAAATCCGTACTAAAGGATTGAATCCAGCCATTTTACCTGAAAAAAAATTAAAAGCAATCATTAAGGAAAGCCCTGAATTAATGTTGTATAAAGGTGAAGTTACCCATGTCTTTTTTTATGGAGCAGGTTGTGGTACTATAAAGCCAAGAACATTACTAACACATGTTCTGCAATTTATATTTTTAAATGCAGTTATTGAAGTGCAGGAAGATACCATGGCTGCGGTTAGAGCTACTTTAAACAAGGATGATGAGGCAGCAGTAGTATGTATAATGGGTACTGGGTCTAATTGTAGTTATTATGATGGTGAAAAACTAGAACAGCGAGTAAAGTCTTTAGGTTATACAGTTATGGATGATGCTTCTGGAAATTATTATGGTCGTCAATTAATTAGGGATTATTATTTTAATCATATGCCTGAAGCCTTAAAGATTTCTTTTGCTGAAAAATATAATGTTGAAGAAGATTATATTAAGTACAACTTATATAAACAACCCAATCCCAATGCTTACTTGGCAACTTTTGCAGAGTTTATGTTTCTTAATAAAGATTCTGATTATATAAAAGAATTGATAAAAAAAGGAGTCAGATTATTAACAACCAACATGATTATGCAATATAAGGAAGAACTAAAAACGTGTCCAGTACACTTTGCCGGTTCCATTGCATATTTCTCACAAGAAGAAATTAAAGAAGTTGGTAAAGAAATGGGTTATAGAGTTGGAAATTTTGCACGTCGTCCTATTGAAGGCTTAATGTCTTATCATACAAAAAAACTAAAATAAGAATACTATAGCTTTTTTATTTATTCTTCTTTATAAACTTTATTTTCTTGTTCAGCAACTCTAATAAAAGTTGTACGTTTAGTGAGTTCTTTTAAACGAGGTGCTCCAACATAAGTACAAGTACTTCTTAAACCACCTAATATATCTTGTAAGGTATTATCCACTTCGCCCTTATAAGGGACTTCTACAGTTTTACCTTCACTAGCTCTATAATCAGCAATACCTCCAATATGTTTTTCCATAGCTGTTGAAGAACTCATTCCATAAAACTTCCTGTAAGGTTTTCCATTGCGCTCTATTATTTCTCCACCACTTTCATCATGACCTGCCAACATACCACCAAGCATAACAAAATCTGCACCAGCACCAAATGCTTTGGCTATATCTCCAGGGGTTGTACAGCCGCCATCACTAATAATTTGACCACCCAAACCATGAGCAGCATCTGCACATTCAATAATAGCAGATAACTGAGGATAGCCTACACCTGTTTTAACCCTAGTAGTACAAACCGAACCAGGACCAATACCAACTTTTACAATATCAGCACCAGAAAGCAATAACTCTTCTACCATTTCTCCTGTAACAACATTGCCTGCTATGATAACTTTATCAGGATAGTTTTTCCGAGCTTCAGTTACAAAATTCACAAAATGTTCTGAATACCCATTAGCAACATCAATACAAATGAATTTATATTGTGGATTGAATTCAAAAACAGAAGCCAATCTTTCTGCATCTTTCTTACCAGTACCTGTACTTATCGCTAAATAATTTTCTATGCCTTCAGGAGCATTAGATGAGAAAACATTCCAATCTGTAATAGAATAGTGCTTATGAATTGTTGTAAATAGTTTCTTTT